>DATBYP010000087.1:0-5846 GCA_036513675.1 Candidatus Acidiferrum sp. | reverse complement strand
AAACCGTGATCATAGGAGGCCAAGTGGTCATGCGCGACCGCGCTCTTCTGACTCTTCGCGAGGGCGAAATCCTCGCCAAAGCGCGCGAATACGGCAAGCGCGTCAGCGCCTCACTCCAACACTAGCGCAAGATCTTGATTCCATGATGTTTACTGTCTGCGTACTTTTACATTGACAACAAACAAATCCCTGCTATACTGCTGCCGTAAAGTTCCGCGCCTCGATTTCGTTCACCTTGTTTTCTGATTCCGACGGACATTCTAGAAACGTCTCCCAAGTCCTTTGAATTGTGCAGTTACAAGCAAACACCGCGTTTTGCCGGTTTTTAGCCCCAATCCTGTCGCCGTAACTCCTTTTTCTTCTGCAGTTACGAAAGGGCCTGCCGCTAAGCCCTGCAGAATGTGCAGTTCCAGAAAAGTGGGGGGAGGGGGGGCCTGCAGTTGCAGCCCTACGCTTGCACTCGCAGCACCCGCATCAGCGTGTCTTGCACTTTTTTCAGCTCGCGTTCTCGTTCGTGTTCTTCGCGCGTGCGATCGCTCAGCGCTTCCTTAAGCAAAATCAAATTTCGCCGGAATTCCATCTGCATCAGCACGAGCCGGCTCAGCGCCTTCAGAGCCGCCCGCTGCTCCGCAGCCAACTCTCGCGGCGTCTGGTCGAGGACGCAGAGCGTGCCCAGCGCATAGCCGTCCTCATTAATCAGTGGCGCTCCTGCGTAAAACCGGATATTCGGCTCCGACACCACCAGCGGATTCGTGCGAAACCGCTCATCCTGCAACGCGTCCGGCACCACAAACACATCCGCCTGTTGGATAGCCGTCGAGCAGAACGCGATGTCCCGCGAGGTCTCGGTCGCGGAGATTCCAACCTTGGCTTTGAACCATTGCCTGTCTTCATCAATCAACGAAATCAGTGCGATGGGCGTTTTGCACACGTACGAAGCTAGCAGCGTCAGGTCATCGAAAGCTAGCTCCGGCTCGCTGTCTAAAATCGCGTACTTCTGCAAAGCGGACACTCGCTCCGCATCGTTCGTCGACATGCTCGGAGTGCCCATGCTTGACCTCCCGGAAAGTGAGGGGTGTTGCGCTGCATCATACTCCATCTTGGAGGGCATCGGCATCATTGCAACAGCTACTGCAGCAGCGCCCTTCCAAGTCGCTGAGGATATTTTTTCGCATGAGAGCGATAATTAGTTCGTTGCGCGCGTAATGTTGCTCTTAGCTCGGCGCTCTGTCCGCAACACAAAGTTTTCTATGGGTGCACAAGTGTATGCTCGTGGCGTTTTGTTTGTCATCGCCGGGCCGCCATTTGCCCGCTGAATGGACTGGATTACCCACAAGCGTAGGATGCCCTACAAGTGACGTATTCGCCCTTTTACATTTTAAGGTAAACTGCCGCATGGCTTGGGCTCACCCTCCCAGCGAACAACTAAAGAGCATTCGTTTCCGTTTGGGCATCACTACCCGTGAAGTCGCGGACTTCAGCCAGAAGATCGCCCAGGCGGAGGGTAATCCTGAATTTCACATTTCCAACGCATGGCTCACGCAGGTCGAAAACTCCGATTCAGTCCCCAGCATTTTTAAGCTTTATAGTCTCAGCTCCATCTACCGAATCAAGTTCACTGACCTCCTCCTTCTCTATGGAGTGGATTTGCAGAACCTCAGCCGCAATCAGTTGGCTGCTCCCTTGCCTGACACTCACCTGACGAATCTCGAAGTGTATGACCAGCAGCGTACCGTGTCCTTTCCAATTCGCTTTGACCGCTCCTTCGATATCGACAATACCAATCTGCTTTCCCGACTGGTCGAGGTATGGGGTGAAGTGCCCATCGCGCTAATTCAGCATCTCGACATTCGCCACGGACTGTACGGTTACATCGGCCTTCATGATATGACTCTCTACCCGCTGCTTCGTCCCGGCTCGTTTGTGCAAATTGATCCACGCGTGCGTAAAGTCCAGCCTATGCGCTGGCGCACCGAGTTCGACCGACCTATTTATTTTGTGGAATTACGGGATGGGTACGCTTGTTCTTGGTGCGAGTTGCAGGATGGGCATTTGCTGCTGCTGCCTCATCCCCTGTCGCCCCGCGCGGTTCGCAGGCTCGCGCACGGTACCGAAGCTGAGATCGTCGGCCAGGTGACTGCCGTCGCTATGACGCTGACGCCCCCAGCTCCGCCCGCACGTGACGCTGCCGCAGGATTGCCAAAGCAAGTTTAATATTGGAAACAAATAACTGCGCAATCGCCAAGTTGACATCTACCGGAAGCGCCACCCGATAGGGCTCCAGTTTTTGCCACACCTTTAGGACCTCTTCGCGACTCTGTCGCGAAGAACTTACATACAGCTCGAGTTCACCGACAAGCTGTTCTAACGAATACGCTGCAATTCGATAGAATATCTGGCGGTGCGCCAACTCCAGCGCCTGGCACGCGATCTCCGCTTGAAAACGCGCCGCTAATCCGTCGTGATGATATTTGCCGGTGTTGTAGTCCCGAGTCGAGGCCAAATAGATCAGTCTGGCCAAGTCACCGGTAATTCTTGATAGAGACCGATGCAACAGGTCATCGTAGGCCTGTTCTAGGTTCACCGTTTTTTCTCGAACGTCCATCCAGGTTATCTCGCTTACCTTATGCTCCCGCAGATTAGGTCAGTTCGCCACCCCAAAACAGCTACGCAGCGCCAGCTCCCCCCGCCTTTGCCAGTAAGCCCGCTTGGAACGATTCCTGCAACTTCGTGACCTGTTGCGAGAGCCTCTGCGCAAAATGTGCCAGCCCGCTCAACCGCACTGGTCCGGCTGTTTGAATCGCGACGGACAGAATCCAGCAGACGGTCATCAATGTTAGGAACTGCGCCAGAATGTTGATCTCCGTCGAAAATTCCAGATTTTTGCTTTGGCGCGCGGCTTCGGTATGCTTGCGAATCACTTTCCCGATTCTCGCGGAGGTCTGGCGCACCCACACAAGCGCCACTTTCTTTCGTTCCTTCTTGAACAATCGCTCGATACTGCCCGCTTTAAGATCGCGCACGTATTCCCAGTCGCCGCGGGAAAAAACTCTGTAGACAAACTCTTCGGGGCAGGGTTCTACCCCGTCCTGTTCACTGTGCGGAAGCGCGGGCTCCTGCGCCTGCCGAGACGCCAGCCACCCCTTTATCACCACCGCCATCAACGACAGCAGCAGCACAACCCCCGCCGCTAAGCCTGAAAGTTCGATCATGAGCGGACCGCCTTTCGCACATAACCCCGCATCTCTTGTAAACGCCGCCGCGTTGCCGTCGCAATCGTTTGGTATTCGAGCTCGAGTTCTACGCTGCCCTTCGGCGACGGGCTTGGCTCGTATGACCACAAATGGCCCAGCCACAAACTCAACGCGCCTATGTAGGATGCAGAATACGCATAGAACCAAAAGTTGTGAGTTTGCTGCGAAACAAACCTCAGGCAGATGACCCGCTCTCCTACGAAAAGCCCGTAGCCCAGCAAGATCCCCCTCAGATTCCGTCCGAACGGTATCGAATAGAGCAGAAACAGAACGACCAGCGCCAGGATTGCCGCCGCTTGAACGGCGCGGAGCGCTCGTTCCATTTCCAAGGCAGTCGACGAGGCCTGCCATCGCGCTGCCGAAATCGGAGCGTTCAAAAGGCCCTTGGCGAGAGCCGTCAGGAACACGAACGCGAGCGCATTTCGCGCCATGCGCGCTGCTCCGGGATACGCCGCGAGTGAGACCTTGTAAATTTCAAAAACGACCAGCGATCCGATTGCCAGCCCAAGGAATTCGGTCACCCAGTAAACCCTTTTGTAGACCGGCACGTTCCGTTGAAAGGCAAGAAACCTGGCAATCTCCTGCAGGACCACAAATGCTATGTAGCTGTAGAAAACGGGCAATCGATACGCAAGCCGGCTCCAAAGGCCCCGCACCAACAACACCATTTCTAGTGCGATGCTGCTCCACCAAATCAGTTGGCCGAGCATTGTCCTCCTGCGGCCATAACTACTTGGGTAAGACTAGGGTTCGGCATCGCATGCTAACACGGGTGGGGGAAAAATGTTAAGCCATCTTTCCCCTCCCGCGTCTGGACCCTCTACGCCACGGTCGCAAACCCGACTGAACCACCGACTGGAGGCGGCAATGGAGCTCCTCCATCGGCCATGAGCAACGGAGGCGGCAGTGGAGCTCCTCCATCGGCCATGAGCAACGGAGGCGGCAGTGGAGCCCCGCCATCGGCCATCAGCGACGGAGGTGGCAGTGGCGCTCCGCCATCGGCAAGAACTATCGCGTTTGGCAGATTTCCTAACGCTGCTGCTTCCGAACCCTGATTCGCTCTCAGGCTGAGCACCAACGCCAACCCAAAACACACCAGCAGAATTTTCGTAAAACGCATGATTTCCTCCTGTCAAGATTCCAGGGCGAGCAAAAGATTCGCGCCTTGCCCCGGTGCAAAACGTTGGGCGCAGCCTATGGGCTGCTTCCGTTTCGCTGTTGAGAGAAAGAAAGCTGGTCGGAATTCGAACCAACAAGGAGAGTTGCAACCGATCTGTGGAGTTCCACTGAGATCAATAATGATTACAGGCACGCGACTTAACTCGCGTAGATTACGCTTTTAATGCGGCGATTCGTGGATGCCAAGCTTCAGGGCATGCTGCGCGCGTGTTGGGTGATAGTGGTTGTGATCACAAGCGATCCGCCGCTTCTTCGCTGATTTCAGCCGGTGGCGTCGCGCTCTTGGTGGAAATTTGGGCGCTCGAAACAATTTTCTCGAGCTGGCGCATAATCTTTACGGTGTCCGCCGGTTTTTTGAAGCCGTCCGGGTCCGGCGCCTCTTCGGCCGCCAGAGTCAGCAGAAACTCGTAGCAGGATCCTTGCGAATATCCCGCATACGCGCGGTCCAACACTCTCGTCCCGGCGGTTTTGCTCTCTCGTTCGCTCCACCGAAACACGACTCCGTGGATCGTTGTGGTCTTGGCACTGTTTGCGGCAGATCCGACAAGGCTTATTTCCCGGCATTCCTTCTCCGTTCCCGCTTCATTGACCACCAATTGCAGCGACCCATGTTCAAACGTGGTGTTCGGATATCCGTCCTCCGGAATTAACACGGTGGCGAGTAACGCTGCGCCGGGCTGCTCGGCGTCCAAGTCTTCCTGTCTCTTCAGGAAAAAGGAGTGCTCCTGCACGTCTCCTTCTTCGAGGGAATAGTTCCGCGGATAACGAATGGAGATGCCCTCTTCCGGATTGTTGTAGGTGGAGAGAAACGCGTCGTGCGGTGTGTCTCTACGTAAAGGGCGCGCATGTCTGCTTGCCAACGAAGCTTGGTTCGTATTCCGGCCCGAACCCACGACACTCACGCCGGGCTGCGGGCGAGGCGTCTGTTTCGATGTCGCTGCTTCTCCACGACAGCCGATGAGGTCCACCGATGCAGCCGTAATGATAATCACTAGAAACAGCCTTTTTATGAACATGGTCGCCTCCTGCCAAGCAGCAGACAGCAAATTGGCACGAGACAGGCCATAAGCTATGCTGTTGTAAGGTAGGGATTTAGATGAGAAGGAAACGCCGCCCGGCGTTGCCTGGCGCACACGCTGTCGCTTCCGGAACGCGCTTTTAGATACGCTGCCGCTATTTGGTTAGCAGCTCGCGGTCGGGAGCCACCCATTCCCGCCGTGCTCGCCGGTCCCGCACCACGTCAAAGCTGTAAAACAGCCGGAACCGACTGCGGTCCTCCCCGAAAGTAGAAACAGCCGCCCAAACCGCTTCCAACCGCGATGGGAAGCGACCAGACCGAACAAACTCGCCTATCTCACTGGACCAAAATCTTGTCAGCGTCTCATGATAGCCATTGTCCTCCGTGTTCGGGGT
>DATBYP010000086.1:0-3764 GCA_036513675.1 Candidatus Acidiferrum sp. | reverse complement strand
AAAGAGCGATTCTGGCGCTGCTGATTGGCGCGGCCGCGGATAAAATCGACAGTCAAATTGCGGGGAGCGTGGCCATCGATCGCGCAGGCACTCTCGATCACGCCGTCGAGATCGCATCGCAGGCTGCGCGCGCCGGAGACGTCGTGCTGCTGGCCCCCGCGTGCGCGAGCTTCGATCAATTTGAGAATTACGAGCATCGCGGGCGCGTCTTCAAGGCGCTGGTGCACGATCTGGAACAGCGTGCGAATGAGCTCCCGAGCACGAATCGCGGCGCAACTTCGGCGAGGAGGTGAGCATACGTGCCGAGACGTCTAGAAAATGACCGCTGGCTATTTGGCGTGACGCTTGCGCTCTGTTTGCTGGGCGCGGTGATGATTTACAGCGCGTCGGCGGTTACTGCCGATCATCAGTACGGGCGCTCGTACATATTTTTACTGCGGCAGTCGGCGTGGCTTCTTCTGGGCCTGCTCGGTATGTTTGCGCTCATGCGGACTGATTACCGCCGGCTGCGCGAGCCCGCGGTCGTATATCCGACGATTTTCCTCGTCCTCCTGATGCTCGTAGGCGCGTTCTTCCTCGACAAGTCACACGCCACGCACCGCTGGATCCGATTTGGCCCGATCGGCATTCAACCTTCCGAGCTGGCGAAACTGGCCGTAGTTCTCTATCTCGCATGGTTCCTGGATTTGAAGCGCCGCAGCTCTTCGTCGATGGAATTCCGCAAAGAGGATTTCCTGCACACGATTCTTCCTGCGGCGGGACCGATTCTTGTTTGCATTGTGCTAATTCTATTGCAGCCGGATCTGGGCACCTCCATCGACATCTTGATTGTTGCCGCAGCGGTTCTGTTTGTTGCGGGGCTTTCATGGAAATGGCTCGCCCTCGCAGGTGCGGCGGCGTTGCCAGTTCTTTATCTTTTGATTTCCCATGTTTCCTACCGGCAGGCGAGGCTCATGGCTTTTCTTGATCCGGGATCTGATCCACAGGGCGCCGGGTTTCAATTGCTGCAATCGCTCATTGCGGTCGGTTCTGGCGGGTTTACCGGTGTCGGCTTGATGGAGAGCAAGCAGAAGCTCTTTTATTTGCCGGAGGCGCATACGGATTTTATTTATGCCGTCATTTGCGAAGAACTGGGTTTCATCGGCGCGATGATTGTGATTGCTCTGTTCGCTGTTTACGGCTGGCGCGGATTGCGCGCGGCATTCGCCGCGCCGGATGGATTCGGGCGGCTGCTTGCGCTTGGAATTACGGCCATGGTGTTGTGTCAGGCGCTGATTAATTTTGCGGTGGTGCTCGGAATGGTGCCGACAAAAGGGATTCCGCTGCCGTTTGTCAGTTATGGCGGTTCGAGTTTGCTGGTGATGCTCTTGGCGACCGGCGTGCTGTTGAATATTTCGCAGCAGGCTCGGGAGCCCGCATGGTGATCGACCTTGCTGGTAGGGGCGCAGCATGCCGCGCCCCTACTTGGCAGGAGCTTTGGCCATGAAACTCTTGATCGCCGGTGGCGGGACAGGCGGACACGTTTTTCCGGCGATTGCTATCGCGAAGGAATGGATGTCGCGAGGAAGCGAAAGAGACGTCGTGCTGGTTGGAACACAACGCGGAATCGAGATGAAGCTGGTGCCGCAGGCTGGGTTGCCGCTGGAGACACTGCGCGTGGCAGGGCTAAAGGGCAAAGGTGGCGCGACGCTGGTGAAAAATCTCGCCATGCTTGGCTCCGGTCTTACGGACGCACTCGGCGTTCTGCGCAAGCACAAGCCCGTCGCCGCATTCGGGGTTGGTGGCTACGCCGCGGGTCCCATGATGCTGGCCACGTGGCTGCGCGGCGTGCCTAACGTCATCTTCGAGCCCAATGCGGAACCGGGCTTCACAAATCGCGTGCTCGCGAGAATTTCCAAACGCATCGCCACGGGCTACGACGTTTCCGCCCAGGCCTGGGGTGAAAAAGCGATCGTCACCGGCTGCCCGGTACGCGCTGAATTTTTCTCGATTGCGCCGCGCACGGTGCAAAGGCCCTTTCGCCTGCTCATCACCGGCGGCAGCCAAGGCGCGCTGGTGATCAATCGCACGGTGGTCGACGCGATGGACAGTCTGGCCGCGCGAAAGAGTGAATTGTCCATCGTGCATCAGACTGGCGAGCGCGACTATAATGCGGTGCGCACCGCATACGCGCGGCGCGAATTTCCAGCGGAGGTTGTGCCCTTTCTCAACAACATGGCGGAGCGCTTTGCCTGGGCGGATGTCATCGTCTGCCGGGCGGGCGCAATCACTGCGGCGGAAATTGCCGCTTCCGGACGCGCCGCCATTTTCATTCCCTTCGGGCACGCCACCGACAGCCACCAGTTGCGCAACGCCCAGGAGATGGCGCGCGCAGGCGCAGGTCGCGTGATTCCGGAGCCAGAGCTCACACCCGAGCGCCTCAGCGGCGAAATTTTCTTCCTCCTCGACCAGCCCGGGGAAATCGAACGCCAGTCGTGTGCCGCGCGAAGCCTGGCCCGGCCGAACGCTGCACGCGACATCGTCAACATGATTGAAGAGGTTGCCCGAGGATAAATCGATGATGGTCTCGTTTCGTAATTTCCAGCGCATTCATTTGGTGGGCATCGGCGGCATCGGCATGAGCGGCATCGCCGAGGTGCTGCTCACGTTGGGCTATAACGTGTCAGGTTCGGATACCAAGCCGTCGAATATTACAGAACGGCTGCAGAATCTCGGCGCCACAATCCACGAAGGGCATAAGGCCACGAACGTGGAAGGCGCGCACGTGGTCGTGACTTCTTCAGCGATCAAGACTGACAATCCGGAAGTCGTCGAGGCGCACAAGAAGAAAATTCCGGTCATACCGCGCGCGGAAATGCTGGCCGAGCTGATGCGCCTGAAATACGGGATTGCGGTTGCGGGTGCCCACGGAAAAACGACCACGACCTCGATTGTGGCTTCTGTTCTTGCCGCCGCACATCTCGATCCCACTTTTGTGGTCGGTGGACGCGTCAATCAGGCCGGTACCACGGCGCGGCTGGGCAAAGGCGATTTTTTCGTGGTGGAGGCGGACGAAAGCGACCGCAGCTTCTTGCTGCTGGCGCCGGTCGTTGCAGTCGTAACCACCATCGATCGCGAGCATCTCGATCAATACTCCTCGCTGGAAGACATTCAGGATGCCTTCGTCCAGTTCGTAAATCGCGTGCCGTTCTATGGCGCGGCGATTCTGTGCGTCGATGAGCCCAACGTGCAGGCCATCATCCCGAATGTAAAGCGCCCGATCATCACTTACGGGACTTCCAGCCAAGCGGACCTGATCATCAGCGATATCAAGCTGGAAGGGCTGGGCAGCGAATTTCGTCTGACGTACAAGGGTGACGACCTCGGCGTGTTCCAGCTTTTTCATCCGCCGGGAATACACAACGTGCGCAATGCTGCTGCGGCGGCAGCCGTCGCGCTCTACCTCAATGTTCCGGCGGAGCTGATCCGCGAAGGGCTTGGAAAATTCGCCGGCGTTGGACGCCGCTTCGACATAAAAGGCGTTGTGAACGACATTACCGTCATCGACGATTATGGCCATCACCCGGCCGAGATTCGCGCCACACTGGAAGCCGCGCGCATCTGCAAGTTCAACCGCTTGCTCGTGCTTTTCCAGCCGCACCGCTACACGCGCACGCAGCATCTCTGGGACGAGTTCTGCCGCGCTTTCAATCAAGCCGACGTGCTGGTGCTCACGGACATTTACGCCGCAAGCGAGCCGGCCATTCCCGGAATCACCAGCGAGG
>DATBYP010000085.1:0-6822 GCA_036513675.1 Candidatus Acidiferrum sp. | reverse complement strand
GCCTGCCCCGCAATCGGCCACTTAAAAAGCGATTGCTTCAGCAGAATCGCCACGCGCCGTGGAATCGCGCCGACAACCGCGGGAGCGTCCGCCGAACTCGTGTGATTCGCCACAAACAGGCACGCACCCACCGGAATGCGCACGCGGCCCCTGACTCGAACCCGAACGCCGACCGCGCGCATAAGAAACATGATTCCTTTCACTCCTCCCCAATACAAGGGTTCGGGATTGCGAGAAATCAGGGTATATAAAAGCAGCGGAGGGCCCGCCAGGAGCGCATACAGCGGAAGAAAGATGCAGATGAAAATGGCGCGAAGCATGATTTCGCAGAACTCTCTCGAAACCCGTCGTCAGCGTCAAGCTGCGCGAGCCTTCACCGGGCTGAAGCCGAGGCCGTGACTGGCTGCGTGGTGCCGCGAAGAATCCCTTCGCGTATTCGCTTTGCCTTTGCGCCGCCGTGTGAATCCTCCACGACTTGAAAAAACGTTTCGGTCGCCTCGCCAATGCGAAAGTCGATAGACATTTCCCGGTCATCGCGCCGGACCCGCAAATGCACTTCGTTCCCGGCCTTCTGCGAAGAGACCCAACGCTCCAGATTGCGCGGCGGCTCCGAGCCATTCCAGCTAAGAATCACATCTCCAGAGCGCAGCCCCGGCTGCCCGGCAGTGCTCTCGGGATCCACATTTCTGGCGATCACTTCTCCCGACGCGCCCCGCTCCGTAAAAAATCCCAACACCGGGCGCTTGCGCTGCGAACTACGCAAATCGAGGCCGGCGAGCGGAAGGAGCTTCGAGTACGGCAAGGGCTCCGCATGCGACACGTATTTGCTAAAAAAGTCCCCGAGCGATCCGCCCGCAACTCGCTCCGCCGTCAAACGGACGTCCAGGCTGTCGCGGTAAGGCTTGTTTTGCTTCGCAAAGTCGTTGTTCATGGCGCGCAGCACATCATCCAGGCTTTTCTCGTCGTTCGTGCGGTCGCGAATCAAAATGTCGAGCAGCACGCCCAGCACTTGCCCCTTCGCGTAATACGACACGCTCTCCTGTGGCCGGTTATACAGCGGATATTTCTCCAGCCACGCATCCAGGCTAGACTCCTCCGCGCTTTGCCAGCGGTTCGCGGGACGCGCTTCGAGTTCACTGATCTGCTGGCTCAGATCAAAATAGAACTGCTCCTTGCTCCAAAGCTGCGTGCGCACCAGGGTATATGCCGCATACGTGTTGGTCACTCCTTCCGCAAACCATAACGCCCGCGTGTACTGCTCCTTTGTGAAGTCCACCGGGTCCAGTGTCGCAGGCCGGATTCGCTTCACATTCCACAAATGAAAAAACTCATGAGCCGCAATATTCGGCAACTGCTCCTCGGAACGCACCGAAATCGCCGTAGAATTGGCGTGTTCCATTCCCCCGCCCGCGCCCGCTGCGGCTTCACCCAGATGGAATATAAACGTGTAGTGCTCGTAAGGCGCCCCTTCCATCAGCTTCGACTCATAAATGCAAATCCGGCGCAGCTGCTCCTCCAACTCTTTCTTGTTCCACTTGTCGCCATGCACTACAACCGAAACCGGAGGATTCATCCCTTTGAGCGCGAATTGGTCGATTTTTCCGGCCTCGATCGGCGCATCAACCAGCGCATCGTAGCTCCCCGCTGCGAAAGTAAATTTTCGCGCCCGCCCCATCGATTCCAAAATACGCAACGAGGCGCCCGCTGCTTGCCATTCCAGAGGAACATCCGCCATTGCGATTTCAGCCTCTTCGGCCCGCCGCGCTGGCACATACATCAGAATCATCGCCGGATTGATAAATGCATGCTCGGCGTTCAACTGGGTTGCGAAGGGCCCTGGCTCGTCCCAATACGCCGCATAGCGCAGTGTGATCGTGCCGTTTCCCGTGATTCGCCAGGTTAGCTTGTCGATTTTTTCGGGTGTCACCTGATTCGAGCCCGCGAACGCCTCCACCTCGCGCACGTGCGCGCTGAAATCGCGTATCTGGTACAGCGCATTCCATGCAGGCATCTGCGCGACTACTTCGCCGGTCACCTCCGGAACCTCGATGCTTACGTGAAAAATGTGCTTTTCCGGATGTTCAACGGAAACTGTGTAGCGAATAGTGGCGCCCGTGCCGCTCGTTAGCAGCACGGAAGCAACAGCAGCCAAAATTAAGCGGAAAGCTAGACAACGCCGGGCTTGCAGGATCGTCACCGAGCTGGCGCCTCGGTTGGTACAGCGCGATCAAGCTTCTTCACCAACTTCTCGCAAAGGCCATCGAAGCTGCCGTTCGACATGATCAGCAAAAGGTCGCCGGGCTTCGCTGCGGTCGAAAGATACTCCGCGATCGCATCAGAACCCGCAAAAGTGCGCGCTTCGCGACCAAGTGCGCGAACATCAGCCGCCACCGATTCTGGGTCCATGCGGTTGTCATCGCCAAGCTGCTGCGCAAGAAACACACCGCCTAAGACCACGCGATCAGCAAGCGCTAGCGCCTTCGGCAAAGATTCCTGAAACACTTTGCGTCTCATCGAATTCGAACGCGGTTCCAAGATGGCCCACAGCCGCCGCTTTGGCCAACGACTGCGCGCCGCTTCAATCGTCGCCCGCACCGCTGTCGGATGATGCGCAAAATCGTCCACAACCAAAACGCCTCCGTGCTCGCCCTTAACATCCATTCGACGCTTCACGCTGCGAAACGTCGCCAGCGCTTTCGCAAGGGAATCCGCGCCAATCCCCCGGCCATGCGCCACTGCAATCGCCGCCGTTGCGTTCAACGCGTTGTGCCGGCCGGTGGCCCCCAGCGCAAATTCGCCAAACTC
Source organism: Candidatus Acidiferrum sp. (assembly GCA_036513675.1). Taxonomy (GTDB): domain Bacteria; phylum Acidobacteriota; class Terriglobia; order Acidiferrales; family UBA7541; genus Acidiferrum. Next base: position 4,017 of record DATBYP010000085.1, on the reverse strand, counting down.
CTTGCCACGGCGGAAAAGGCGAAAGCGGGTGACGTCGCTATCCACAGCAACGTCTCTAGCGATCCAATCGTTCTCCGCTGAAAATCCATAGGTCTCCACCGGACAGAACGCTTTGCTCGCCGCACGCCGCAGAGCCGGGCCGGAATCTTCCGTGTCGCCCCAAATCACCACGCGTCCGGTTCGCGGCACCAGGTTCACCAGCCGCCGGAACGCCAGCTCGTATGTCTCAAAATCCGCATAAATATCCGCGTGATCGAATTCCAGCGAAGTAATGATCAGATCGTCCGGGTGATAGTGGAAAAACTTCGGCCCGCGATCCCAGAATGCCGTCTCGTACTCGTCGCCCTCCAAAATAAATTCCGCGCCGCCGCCGAGCCCGTAACTCTTTCCGAAGTTCTCCGCCACGCCCCCAACCAAAAAATTGGGTCGCCTCCCCGCGCTATGAAAAATCCATGCCAGCATCGCCGTGGTCGTCGTCTTCCCGTGCGTGCCGCTGACAACAATGGAATGCCGCCCTGGCAAAAACACTTCCTCCAAGATTTCCGGCAGCGAGCGATATGGAATTTTCCGGTCCAACACTTGCTCTAGCTCCGGATTCCCCCGCGCAATGATGTTCCCGACAATCACCAGATCCGGCGCCGGCTCCAAATGTGCCGCATCAAACGTGTTGTAAAACGAAATCCTCAGGCTCTCCAGCAGCGTCGAAGCCGGCGGGTACACGCCGCTGTCCGATCCCGTCACGCGATATCCATGCTCCCGCAGCATTCCTGCCAGCGGCGCCATGGCCGAGCCGCCAATTCCAATCACGTGTACGTGCTTCGCCTCACTCATCGAGTAACCGCCGTCTCCAAGATCTCTAAATTCCCACCGCCATGCGCTTGCAACCGTGCATTCACGCCCAACGGAATCGTCAGCATCGGCCGCGTCGTGTGGCCAATGGGCGCGCCAAATACGACAGGCACTCCCAGCGGCCCCAGAATTCGCGCGCAAACATCGCGCACCGTCGGGCTGCCCTCAACCGGCGGCTCGCATTCCGGAAAATCGCCAAGCACAATCCCCGCGACGCCATCCAGCTTTCCCGCCTGCTTAAAATGCATCAGCACGCGGTCCACCTGATATGGCTTCATCGCGCGATCCTCCAAGATTAGAATTGCGCCGCGCGTATCCAGTTCCCAAGGTGTGCCGAATGTCGCCGCAACCAGCGTCATCGCTCCGCCGAGCACGCGCCCCTCCCCGTCCCCCGCAACGAGTACTTCACCGTCCAGCGAAGGCCTCCACCCAGCTTCCGTCTCGCTAACAGCCGATCGCAGCGACGCCTCATCATAGCCACCGGGAGCGCCCGCCCCCGCGTCAAAGCCCGCCGCTACCATCGGCCCGTAAAACGTCACCCATCGACGCTGCTGCCACAAGAAAATTTGCAGCGAGGTCAAATCGCTATAACCCATAATCGCTTTCGCGTCGCCGGCAGCCGAGGCAAGACTCGCGTCCAGCAGATAATTCGAGCCGTAACCGCCGCGCGATCCGACGAGAGCGTCAACATTCGCATCAGCCAGCAAGCGGAATAATTCTGCGCGCCGCGCCTCGACACTCGCCGCGAAGTAACCCTCAGACCGCTGCGCCGCAGGCATTTCCGCCGCAAACCCCAGCCGCCTGAGTTCCGCGACCCCGGCTGCAACCTTCGCCTCGCTTCCGGGAGAAGCCGGCGCAAACACACCGACGCGTGAACCGCGCTGAAGCGCTTTGGGCTTGCGCACTGCCGCGTTTGACCGCGTTCCGGAAATCGCGGAAATATTCGGCGTCATTCGCCATTTCCCTCGAACGGAACAACCTCGACAACCACGCCGGACCGAGTCAGCTTCCGCACCAACTCCTCTTGGTGCCGGTGTCCCACATCCGCACGGAACTCCACAATGGAAGTAGGGCCATTCATCGACACTCGAAATTGCCTCGGCTGTATTTTCAAACTCTCCAGCAACTGCTGAACCTCGCTAGCGATGCCCTCCGTGTGGCTCGCCGTAATCCTAAACCCCATTATGCGAGGCTTCAGATTGGTCGCGCGCGCAACCGCGCCGAGCACCACCAGTCCAAACAGAACTACGCCCGTCGCGTATCCCCCGACTGCGTACAACCCTCCGCCCACAGCCATTCCAATGGCCGCCTCAACAAAAATAGTCGCCGCAGTCGTCAAGCCAACCAAACCGCCGCCTTCCCGCAAAATCGCACCGGCGCCGAGAAACCCAATGCCCTGCACGAGGTTGGAAGCGATGCGCGTGGCCGAGGTGTCGCCAAAGCTCTTCGCCAATTCGTACGAAAGAATCGTGAACAGCGCCGAGCCCATGCAGACAAACGCGCTTGTGCGGATTCCAGCGGGGCGCCGACGCAAGTCGCGCTCGACGCCAATCGCCACGCCCAGCAGCGCCGCTACACCCAAACGCAAGAAAATTTCATGAAGGGAGAGCATTTGAATCGCGAGTTTCCCACGCGACGACGCAATTTTACTATTTAGAGCTTGAATTGCGTTAGTTTCGCAAAATGGCGTGCTCTGGCGTGTATCTCGCTCCGTTTCAGCGTACGCAGGCGGTCCAGCCCGAATTTCTCGACGCAAAAGCTGCCCAGCACGGATCCGTAAACCATCGCCCGGCGCAGCGAAGCATCAAGCTTGTTCCCCACGCTCGCCAGGTAACCCATGAACCCACCGGCGAAGCAATCGCCCGCTCCCGTGGGATCGTGCGGCTCTTCCAGCGGAAACGCCGGAACGCAGAATACGCCCCGCGCGTCCACCATCATCGCGCCATACTCCCCGCGCTTTACCACCAGCGTCGACGGCCCCATCTTGAAAATGTGCCGTGCGGCACGCAGCAGATTGTGCTCATTCGAAAGCTGCCGCGTCTCAATGTCGTTGATCATCAAAATGTCGACATGCCGCAGCGTTTCGCGCAGGTCCGCGTTGCTGCGCTCGATCCAATAATTCATGGTATCCAGCGCTGCGATTTTGGGCCGCTTAGCCACCTGCTGCAGCACATCGCGCTGCAGGTCGGGAGCAATGTTTGCCAAGAAAACATATTTCGCCGCGCGATAGCGTTCCGGAAGCCGCGGTTTGAAGTCCGCGAACACATTCAGCTCCGTTGCCAATGTGACGCGCTCGTTCAGGTTCTCCGAATACTTCCCTGCCCAAAAAAACGACTTCCCCGGCACCCTCTCAAGGCCATCGACGTCAATGTGCCGCCCGCGAAAAATTTCAGCATCCTTCGCCGTGAAGTCGTCGCCGACAATGCCCACCAAATTCACAGGCGTGAAAAAACTTGCTGCCACCGAGAAATAAGTCGCCGCGCCGCCCAGCGTGCGGTCCACTTTTCCGTACGGGCTCTCGAGCGCGTCGAAGGCCACAGAGCCGACCACGAGTAAGGACACGATGTTCTCCTAGGAAAGATATTTGCCGATGATGGGGGCAAGACGCTTCTTTGTGGCCGCCGGGACCAGTTTCAAGTCCGTGACCAGAGCGTGCCGCAGTGCCGCGCCACATTTGCACTTGCGCTCCGTGGGCATTGCGCGCACTGCCTCTCGTAGCACCTGCTGCGCGTTCTCCGCATTTTGGTTCAGCGTGGCGATAATCTGCGTTGCTGTCACGGATTCGTGCTCCGGATGCCAGCAATCGTAATCGGTAATCATCGCGATCGTCGCGTAACAAAGCTCCGCCTCGCGCGCCAGCTTCGCCTCCGTAACGTTGGTCATCCCGATCACTTCAAAGCGCAGTTGCCGATGCACGTGCGCCTCGGCCAACGTGGAAAATTGCGGGCCCTCGATGCAGACATACGTCCCGCGCCGATGCACTTTCACTCCGCTGTGCACGCTGGCGTCAGCGAGGACCGCAGAAACTTGGCCGCACGTTGGCTTGTCAAAAGTCACATGCGCGACTAAGCCGCCTCCGAAAAACGTCGACATGCGATTCTTCGTGCGATCCACAAATTGATCGACCACCAGAAACTCTCCGGGACGCAAATCCTCCTGCAGCGAACC
>DATBYP010000084.1:0-12259 GCA_036513675.1 Candidatus Acidiferrum sp. | reverse complement strand
ATCTCGTTCAAAAAGGGATTGGTGAAGGCGTAGTAGAACTGCAGCGGGATGCATATGAGGAAGGAAGCCAGCGCGAAGATGGCGAAGTTGCGGTTCTTGAAGAGATTGAAGACGTCGGGAGGGAAGATATTGCTGACTTTGAACCCATGAGCCGTGCGGAGTGGCGGTGTGTGCGGTAGGGTCAAAGCATAAAGGCCAAAGAGGATCGAACCCACAGCAGCCATGCGAATCGGGGTCGCGGTAGCTTCAGCGTTGGGAACAAGAAAGCGGCTGATGGCGCTGATGGTTAGTCCGGCGACGATCCAGCCGGCAGTGCCAAGGACACGAATCGAGCCGAAATCCTGGCTGGGGTCCTTCATCTGGCGGAAGGCAAGAGCGTTCGTGAGAGCCATGGTCGGCATGTAAAGAAGAGAATAGATGAGAAGGATCGCGTACATCGGCCCGAAATGAGTTTGGGTGGAGGCGAACCAGAGGAGAACGCCGCCGACCCCGTGGAGCACGGCGAGCAGGCGTTGATTGGCAAAGAGTTCATCAGCCATCAGGCCGACGAGAAAGGGTGACACAATGGCACCAATGGTGGTAGTGCCGCTGAGGATGCCGATTTGATCGCCGGAGAAGTGCAGCGTCTGACCAAGCCAGGTGCCGAGCGTTACATACCAGGCGCCCCAGATGAAGTACTCCAGGAACATCATTACGGAGAGCCGAGCCCTCATTTGTAGGAGCACGCCATTACCTCCTGAAATCGAGTCACATCGACGACGTAAATTCGTTTCCGCTCATCGCTGCGCAGCTTGCGCGCGAGCGGGGCCATTCAGCCACAGATCGATCGGCTTCTTGACGCCAGGAGGCGGCTGATACGGCATCGCGATCTTGCGGCCTTCCCCGGCGGACGCGTAACCCGCATAAAGCGCGCGCATTACGACCAGCCCATCCTCGCCGGTTGCTTGCGGCGTTTCTTTGCCGCGAGCGCAGCGCGCGAAGTGCGTCAGCTCTTGCGGCGTTCCGTAATTCCAGAGCTCCTCGAAGACGGGATAAGTCCAGCCTTTCGTAGTGGGGGCCTTTTCCACCGCATAACCATACCCGCTCTCGCTGAATGTGGGCAGCGCGTTGCCCATGTGCAAATTAGCGTAGGTCACGCCGGCTTCGCCGAAAATTTCAATGCGATCATCCATGCCCCCGCGGCGCGCCCAACTATCTTCAACTAATCCGACGGCACCGTTCGCGAATTCGAGAATGCACAGCGATTCGTCCTCCGCTTTGGTTTTGTCGCCGTGAACGTAGGTGCCCATCTGGCAATACACGGATTTGATGGCGGAACGGCCGAGGAACCAGTAGCAAAACGCGATGCCATGGCAGCCGAGATCCATCAGCGCGCCACCGCCGGAGCGATTGACGTCCCAGAACCACGGGCTGTGCGGGCCGAAATGCTTTTCACTTTGCTTTACGAGGTGAATTTTACCGAACGCGCCGGCGTCAGCCATTTCCTTGGCTTTTAGATATTTCGGCGTAAAAAAAAGCTCTTCGCCGTACATCAGTAAAACGCCGTGTTGTTTCGCGACCGCGATCATTTCTTCGCCTTCGGCAATGGTCATCGCCAAAGGTTTCTCGCAGACGATGTGTTTTCCGGCCGCAGCAATGTCTCTGGTCATTTGTGCGTGCAGGCTGTTGGGCGCGGCAATGGTGACCATCTCGATGTCGCGCTCTTTCAACATCTCGCGATAGTCGGTGAACACGCGGGGGATGCCGAATCGTTTTGCCAAGGCGGCGGCGTTGCCCGGAGTTGGCGACGCGATCGCGACGACTTCCGCCTCGTGCGGCATGATCTGGAAAGACGCGGCGTGAATATCCGCCTGAAATTGCGACCCGATGATGCCGACCTTAACCCTGCCGTCTGCCATTACCTGTGATCTCCCTTGTTGGTAGTAGCTTGCCTATTCTCTACGCGAAAATGACCAGGCGAAACCGGTTTACGGTTTCGCGGACGGCGCGAGCGGCTTAATTCTGACGTCGCGAAACCAAATCTGAGGCTAAGAAGACTGCGGCGTCGGATCGTCGCAGCCGACGTAGTCCTGTAGAATGCGATTGCCTTTGTACTCGAGTTCGTCGTGGATGCCGATTTTCGAAGTGTAATAGCCTCGCACCGTCAGGCGCTTTAGTTCGATGAAAAACCGAACTTCGGGAAGATCGGTCATGTGGTCGTTATCGGAAAGGACTTTGACGACCGCGATTTTTCCCTCTTGGCTCGAGTTGACGAAAGACTTTCCGTTATAGTGCTGGCTCATTACATCAACGAGGCGGAGCCCCTCGCGCCAGAGCGCCTTGTCGGCATCGTCGAAGCTTTCGCGCAGGAATTGGTCGATGTAATCGGCAACTTTGGCGGCTTTGGCGCCGCCGGAGTGGCTGTCGGTGGGGATGATTGTTTCGGACAATTCATCGACAAGAGCGTGCTGCGCCGGGCTAAAGAAATGCGCGGCCGGTTTGGCTTCAGGGGCGGATTTCGGTTGCGGCGCCGGCGCGACTTCGGTTTGCGCTGTCTCCGTAGCCACAGCCGGCAATGGCAGGAGCGTTGCGCCAAGAACAGTCGCGGAGCTCTTCAACCATTGGCGGCGATCTTGTCTGAAATCGGACGGATCATTGGTAGACATCGCTTTCTCCTACAGATTTCCCTTTTTCAATTCATCGGCCAAATAGTCGCAGGAACGCCAGCACAAAGACATGATGGTCCAAGTAGGATTCTGGCAACTTGCGTTGACAAAAGCGCTGCCATCCACGACGAACAGGTTCTTGACGTCGTGCGTCTGCTGAAATTGGTTCAGTACGGAGTTCCTCGGATCGTTGCCCATGCGCGCGGTGCCCAGTTCATGGATGGACCAGCCTTCGGTCAGAACGCGGCCGCTGACGTGCACGATCTCGAAGCCCGCCGCCTCGAACATTTCCTGTGCCGTTTCCTTCATGTCTTCGGCCATGCGGTGTTCGTTGTCGCCGAATTTGTAATGAAAGCGCAGCGCGGGGATGCCCCATTTGTCTTTCACGACCGGATCGAGATCGACATAATTTTCGTAGCGCGCCAAAACCTCGCCGAAAGCGCCCATTCCCACGAAAGCGCCCTGATTCTTGCGTACTTCTTCTTTGAAGGCCGCGCCGAAACCGTGCGCGTCCGTGCCGCGAGGGAACATGGTGCTGCCGCTGCCGCCTTCGAAGCCGTAGCCACGAATGAATTTGGGATGCTTGTCGGCAAGATTGCGGAAGCGCGTTAGGTAGAACCCGCCGGGCCGGCCGTCATCAAGCGTAGGGGGTTTGCCGACCAAATTCTTCGCGCGGCCGGCAACCCCAGGTCCCATGATGTGTTCACAGAAATTGTGGCCGACGTGGCCGCTGGAGTTTGCCAGTCCATTGGGATGGAGCCGCGACTTGGAGAGCAAGAGCAGGCGTGCGGACTCGAGGGTGGATGCCGCGACCACAACCACTTTTGCCCGGACGGCGTAGTCCTTCATGGTCTGCGAATCGATGAAGTGCACGCCGCTAGCTTTCCCTGTCTGCGGATCAACGGTGATTTCACGAACAACCGCATTGGTGCGCAGAGCCAAATTTCCCGTATCCATCGCGGGATAAATCAAACCGGTCGGAGAATCAAAGGCAGCGTGAATATCGCAGCCACCCTTGCGTTCGCAGGCGCCGCGTCCATAACAGCGGCTGCGGTATTTATTGTGCTTGAGGCCGTCACTGGTGACGCCGGCGCGATACTGCGTGAGCACGCGGCCCATTTTTGCGAGGCTTTCCTTCAGCGTGACCTCGGCGCAATTCAGCTTCGTAGGCCGCTGAAAGATGCTATCGGGAAGATACGGCAGATTTTCTTTCACGCCGGTGATGCCCAGATATAAATCCACCTTGTCGTAGTACGGCGCGATGTCACTGTAGCTGATGGGCCAGTCTTCGCCGTACCCGTCTCGGCTCTTGGCCTTGAAGTCGTAGTCGGAGAGGCGGAGCGCGAGGCGCCCCCAAATATTGGTTTTTCCCCCGAGGCAGCGCGCGCGGACCCAGGCGTAATTCGTGCCCGTGAAGGGATTCTCCCGCTCGTCGACCACGATATTTTTCAGATAGTCGCTGCTGCCTACGTAGCTCTTGAGGTGCTTGGCCTTTTCAAAACCGGGCCCATAAGGAGGATTGCGGATCGTGTACTCGTTAAAGCTGAGCGAGTGTTGGTCCGGCGGGAGATTTCCGCGATAGGGATTGTTGTATGGCCACTCCATGGAGCGCAGTTCCTTCTCAATGGGGAGCTTCTTCCCTGCCTCCAGCAGGAGCACTTGCAAACCGTGGCTGGTGAGAACGTGCGCGGCCATCCCGCCAGCGGCTCCGGATCCGATGACGATCGCGTCGTAGGTTTTGCTTAGATTTACTTCAGCTTCCGCCATTGAGAAGACTCTCCTAGCAACCGACCGGACGTAAACTGACTCGCTCGCTTGCGTCGCGAACTGCCGACTATACCAAGCGCGTGGCTACTCGACCAAAACCGACTAGCGCGACAGCATTCAACAATGGACCGCCTTCTTTGTCCAGTGCAAGCTCTGAACCGCTGTTATAACCGAGATGTTTTTCTGTGGTCTGTGCAGACGCATTCTCTTCTGTTGACAATGTTCAATCCAGCAACGTACCCTTGCTCGCCAAGTTTTGCGGCCCGGCTCTGTTCCCCCCGCTCGCCGCTCTTCTCATGAGGAATAAAAATGTCCAAAAAACTTTCCCTTCTTCTTCTTGTCGTGGTGGCGGTTATCCTGATATCCATCTCGTTGACGTCCCCTCTCGCGGGCCAATCAAAATCGGGGAAAAACAAGCATCTGCAAAAGCAGAGTCATCTGGCAAGCAAACCAAAAACTTCCTTCCAACCTTTACGAATGCGCAGGGCTGAAACGGTTCCGGGCATAAGCGCAAATGGCGGCGAGCCGGACAAAGGACCTACGGCATTCGAAGAAGAGAACTACGCGAATCGCGCCTATCCTGCTGTTGACGTGCCAATCGAGGCTACAGCTTCGGCAAAGAAGCAGTTTCAAGATATTGACGACGAATCTGAAAAGGGAGAGCGCGGCGAAAAAATTCGCACAAGCTGGACTTCGCTCGGGCCTACGGTAGCCCTCTATCCCGCGGTCTTAAATCGCACCGGCACACCCTACGTGGCCTCCGGGCGCATCACTGCTTTGGCGATCGAGCCGAAGTGCCGCAAAGAGCATTGCCGCCTTTATGTTGGCGCTGCCGGTGGCGGTATCTGGCAAACGGACAACGCACTTTCGGACAAGCCCAAATGGAATTTCATTTCGAAAAGCTTTGCCACCAACGCGATTGGCACGATCACCATCGATCCTACGGACCCCACCGGTGAAACCATCTACGTCGGCACGGGTGAGCCGAATGCTTCTGTCGATTCCGAGGCGGGCATGGGAATCTACAAGTCAACCGATGGCGGCGACAGTTGGACGCTGCTTTCGGCAACAGCCGCCATTGGCACGAACACCTTCATCAATTTCCCCAAAGGCCGCGCCATCAGCGAAATCACGATTGACCCCACGAACAGGAGCACTATTTACGTATCGACGACGCGAGGCGTTCGCGGATACAGCTCGGTTCCCGGTGGGGCCACGACAAACCCACCTCCGCCGGTTGCACCCTTTGGATTGTATAAGTCTACCGATGGCGGCAATACCTTCAGCTTCATTTGGGATGGCCACGGAAGCATCCGCGGAGTGAATGCTGTGGAGCTGGATCCCAAGAATCCGGCCATCGTCTATGCCGCTGCTTATCAACGGGGGATCTGGCGTAACTCCCCCGCGGACGGCGGAGTTTTCAAGCAAGTATTCGTGCCGCAGTCGCCTGCTGAAAACGTGGACCAAACGGCTTTTGCCCTGACCGTTAAGGACGATCATATTCGCGCCTACGCCGGCGACGGCGCCGTCGGCCCTGCCCCACCGCCATCGACGGACCAGGAGAGCCAGGTGTGGCGCAATGACAATATGGATCAGCCGGCAGCGGCGTTGGTAGTGGGCGGCACAAACCAGGGTGGTTGGAAAAAGCTCACATCTTCGACGGTTTCAGCTCCGGGCTTTGCTACATACAACTATTGCACCGGACAGTGCTGGTACGACAATCGCGTCTATACCCCTGCCGGCCGCCCGGACACTGTTTTTGTCCTGGGTTCGTTCCTCTACACTGAGGCGGGTGGTCGCTCGAACGGCCGCGCCGTCTTGCGTTCAACCACCGCCGGCGAACCTGATCCGGCAAATAATAACCGGACTTTTACCGATCTGACGTGGGATGCGTCTTCGAGTACCACTCCCAACGGCATCCATCCCGATCAGCACGCTCTAGCATTCGTGCCCGGCAATCCAGAAATTTGGTTTGAGGGTTCGGACGGCGGTTTGATGCGTTCCAGTGGTGCATACACTGACGTATCAAGCCAGTGCGGAGCTCGGGGATTATCGCCAGCTAGCACGCTGGCTTGCCGGCGCCTGCTCTCCTCCGTTCCGACGCTACTTACCAGCCTTAATACCGGCTTGGACACCTTGCAATTCCAAAGTCTTTCCATCAATCCGTTTAGGCCAACTCGTGAACTCCTGGGCGGCACACAGGACAACGGCACGTTCCTTTACGAAGGATCGAGCGTGCTTTGGCCGCAGACCATCTTCGGTGATGGCGGCCAGTCTGGATTTAATGCGGCCAATCCGGACATCCGTTTCCACACCTACTTCATACAGCAGGTGGACGTGAACTTCCGCGGGACCGATACTCTCGGCTGGGATTGGGTCTCCGATCCTTTTTTTGAGGCTCCGGTCGAAGGTTCCGCGTTTTATATTCCTATCATCGCCGACCCCAACCCGGCGAAAGCAGGTTCGATGTTTGCCGGGCTTCAAGGAGTCTGGCGGACAACGGATAACGGTGGTCCCCAAGCCACGCTTGACCCGCATTGCAACGAGTTCACTGGCGACTTTCCACCCACCGTCCGCTGCGGAGATTGGGTGGAGCTTGGTAGTCTGACAGGACACAACACCCCCGCCAGCGACCTTACGCACCCGTCTCGCGGCAACCGCGCCTTCGGTGTGGTCGCGGCGATAACCCGCGCTCCTAGTGACACCGGCACGCTCTGGGTAGCAACTTCAGTAGGCCGCGTGTTTGTCTCTAAGAATGCGGACGCCGTTTCAACCGTTTCAGGCGCGGATGGAAGCTCAGTCACGTTTTCGCGAATCGATTCTCTCGCGGTCAATTCGCCGGGACGTTTCGTGAGCGGCATCTACGTGGATCCGGCCAAGCCAAATCGTGCCTGGATCTCCTACTCCGGCTATAACATGAACACGCCCGCGCAGCCCGGCCACGTCTTTGAAGTCGTCTATAACCCCGACGCCGGCACGGCAGTTTGGACCGACTTGGATGGCGGCACTGGTCCCATGGGGGACCTGCCGGTTACCGCGTTGGTTCGCGACGACCCAACCGGTGATTTATACGCCGCAACCGACTTCGGCGTTTTACGGCTACCCGCCGGTGGGACGGCGTGGCAGACGGCCGGTTCGGGGCTGCCGCAGGTCGAGGTTCCAGGGCTTTCCATCTCCACTTCCGCGCGTGTCCTTTACGCTGCCACGCACGGACGCGGGGCTTACGTCCTGGGTTTGCCTAACGTTCACGACGCCGCGGGCCATAATGCAAGAAGCGGCGACGGAAGCAACTAGTCACAACGCAAACGAAGGGGCCGCCCGAGGGGCGGCCTCTTTTTTTGGCAGGTGCATACAAGAAATGTCCCGAGCTACGATCTATAGATAGCCGGCAAGATTTCCAGCTCAAGCAGATTGCGCGGCAATCAGTGAACTGAGGAGGAGATGTGTTCAGCTTGGCTCCGCTGGTTTTGGCGTTGCTCGCCGGCCTGGCACTCCACCATCAACAACCCACCTGCGATCTTGCAGCACCCCCTCCGGGCATGCACTACGTCTGCGCAAACCCAAATTCTTGTGATTGCCAGCTAGTCGCTGACAACCCTAGCGGCGACGAGTCGCAAAATGCGTCGCCTATCCCGGTACCTCATGCTTCATCCTGTGCTGCGGACAAAGTGAAATATTTTGTGGCGCCTGATTACCCTCGACGGGCGCTGCAAGCGGCAAAGCAAGGTACTGTCATCGCGACGCTGGCCATTAATCCAGCCGGCGATGTAGATGAAGTCAAAATTCATTCCGGCGACCCGCTTCTCGATGGATCGGTAATAGAAACCTTGAAGAAGTGGAAATTCCTAACGAGCGGCGCAGCGCAAACCGTCGACGTCTCGGTAACGTTCGCGCTTGCCGGAGACACGGTCACCAAGCCTGCTACTACCGTGAGTGGAAGTTCGCCCCTGAACCTGGTCATAACGGCGGGTCCGCTCATGTCGAGACGTGCGGGCAATCACAGGCGAGCTGGCAGCCCGAGATGATTTGAGCTCAATCGAAAGAGAGTCCGGTGCCGTGACCGTACGCAGAGGTAATTTTGAGTCGGCTGCGGCTCAAATGCTCAACATAGTTGCTCGAGCCTGTTCGAGATCCCGCTTCTTTCCATATCGAAATGCCGCCCATACGCCGAGCGTCATGAAACCGAGCGGCGGAAGCAAAAGAACCACCACCCCTTTGCTGATGGCTCTTTGCCCATCCTTCGAAGTCGCCTTAGCTGTGCTGTAACACATGGAACAAGCCTGGCTGAAAGCCGGCGTGGCCCACAGCGAAAGGCAGACGGCAAAGATGGCGGCGCGTAACTTCATTTCACTCCCAGCGAAATGATGCGAAGAGCGTCGGGGAAGAAAATCATCATCAAAGCCAGGCAGGCAACCAGGGAGCACATGGTCAACCACTTCATGCGCGAGATTTCATATTTCATGTGCATGAAGTAGCCGATGATGAGCGCGGCCTTGAGAAGCGACAAGCCCATCAAAATCGTAAGCATGCGCACCGGCTGCATATTCTGATAGGTCAAATAAACCTCAATGGCGGTCATCACCAGCAGTGCGGCCCACACCCAGAAAAACTGAGACTTTCCGTGATGCCGGTGTTGTTCCGCGACGCGTTCCGCGATGGCCTGCTGAAAAGCTTCCATGTTTTTCCGCTCCTAGAGAATCTTAGCGGACATCAAATACACCAAAGGAAAAATAAACATCCACACGAGGTCCACGAAGTGCCAGTACAATCCGGCAACTTCGACGTCCGATGAGTCGTAGACCTTCGGTTTCAACCACAAAATGATCGCGCAAACGATCGCCGCCAACAATAAAATGTGCGATCCGTAGTGAAAGGGACTGGATGATGGCGTTCCCAACCACGCGGCCAGCCAAAAGACCAACAGAATGGGAATGAAATTGCGCCGCAGCGCGACCACGCCAAGATAGATCACTCCTAGTGTCACGTGCAGCATGTGCATGCCCGTCAACCCAAAAAACGTCGCGGCAAACTGCGGTACGGTCTGCGCGACATTCGCGAACTCGCCACCTGCCGCTTGCCCGGGCAGCTTTGGAAACACCGGAAGCGTCAAGCCCTCTGCAATCAGCTTGCTCCACTCCCTGCCATGCAGAATGACAAAGCCCATGCCGCAGGCCATGGTGGCCAGCAGCCACAGTCGCTGGGCTTTCGCGTCGCCTTGTACCGCCGCGCGCACCGCCAGCACCATGGTCAACGAACTCGTCAGCAAAAACGCCGTCATTATCGTTGCATTCACGATGCTCTCGGAATGAAATGGCATCGGCCAGTTTGGCGTAGATATCCGCCCGTAGCTGTACGCGTACAGTAAAGCCCCAAATGTCAGCGAGTCCGACAGCAGGAACAGCCACATCCCAATTTTCTTGGAGTAGGTTCCAAACAGCGACGGTTCGTAAACCGCTGGCATGTCGTGCGACAGCGTCGCGTCAGCCATAGATCTGGTGTCCTCCTTCCTGTGACGTCAGTGCACGAACTCCAGCAAGCACAAAATGTAAACCCACAAAAAAGCCATGAAATGCCAATACCAGCCGGTTACGTCCACCACAATCGATTGTGAATCGGCGGGCCGACGCAGGAAAGAAGCGACGCCCGCGGTGAGCAGAGCCACCACACCGCCGAAGAGGTGGACACCATGCATGCCGGTCAACAGATAAACAAAAGAACTGCTGGGGCTGCTGGACACGAAGAAACCGCTGGCTGCGAGTTCACGCCAAGCCATCCATTGCCCGGTCAAAAAGGTGAGACCCAGCACCGCCGTCAACGCAAGCCAGGAGACTTTGTCATCGGCGTCTACCGATACTCCAGGGACCACGGCGAGTTGCGCAAGACCCGCCTTGCGAGCCGCCTGGCGCCGCGCGAGTTCCATTGTGACGCTGCTGATCAGCAATACGCCGGTATTGATGAGTAGCAGCCTGGGCAACGGTACGGGAAACCAATCGTGAAGCAGAAGGTTGGTGCCCGGGTCGAGCGTCGGCAGGCCTTGCCTGACAACATAAGCGCTCGTAAACGAAATGAAGATCATCGCGATTCCGGTCAAGCCCACGACTAGTCCCAAGCGGGCGCGCCGCAACCGCACATCGAAGAAGGGCGAACCGAAATCGTCACCATCGTGCCCGTGCGGCGGCAGGGCGCCATTCCCTCCCGTGGAAGTCCTGGGATCGTCAAGCGAAACGGTCGGAGTGTAACTGGCCATAAGGGTCTAATGTGCCGCCACAGTTGTGGGATCGTTCTGCATCACATAATCGCGAGGAGCGCCCGGCACGCTGTACTCGTACGGGCCGTTGTAAACCACCGGCGTACGTCCCGCGAAATTGTCGTGCGGAGGGGGCGTTGCGGTCGTCCACTCGAGAGTGGTCGCTTCCCAAGGGTTGTCGCTGGCCTTCTTTCCGTATTTCATACTCCAGAAGAGATTGAACAGAAAGATGAATTGACCCGCGATAGTGACGATCGCCGCGTAGGTGATGAATTTCTGCAACGGCATCAGATCGCGAAGATAGGCAAGTTCCGTGAACTGCGAGTAACGCCGCGTGGCTCCAGCCATGCCCAGATAATGCATGGGCATGAAGATCGCGTAGGTGCCGATAAAGGTGAACCAAAAGTGCCACCGCGCCAGGCCTTCGCTCATCATGCGTCCAAACATTTTCGGGAACCAATAGTAGGTAGCGGCAAAAATGCCGAAGATCGACGCCACGCCCATAATCAAGTGAAAATGCCCAGTGACGAAATATGTGTCATGCAACGGGATATCCAGCACTGGCTGCGCCAAAAACGGCCCGCTGATTCCTCCCGAGACAAACAAGGAAACAAATCCAATCGCGAAGAGCATCGGCGAAGAAAACCGGATCCTCCCACCCCACAACGTGCCCAGCCAATTGAATGTCTTGATCGCGGAGGGAACGCCGATGGCCATGGTCATCACCGAGAATGCGAACGCCGTGTAAGGGCTCATGCCGCTCATGAACATGTGATGGCCCCACACCATGAAGCCCAATAGTCCAATCGACAGCATGGCGTACACCATGGCCTTGTACCCAAATATGGGTTTGCGCGAAAACACCGAGACCAGTTGCGAGCACAAACCCATGGCCGGCAGAATCGCGATGTACACTTCGGGGTGACCAAAGAACCAGAACAAGTGCTGCCACAAAAGTGGCGAGCCGCCCTTATGAGCCGCGAGTTGCCCGTTCACTGTCACCAGCGGTACGAAAAAGCTCGTTCCCGCGTTGCGATCCAATAGCAGCAGGATGCCCGCCGAAAAAAGTACGCCAAAGGCCAGCAGTCCCAGAATCGCGGTTATAAACCACGCCCAGCATGTCAGCGGCATGCGCATCATCGACATGCCCCTGACGCGCATATCCAGCGTGGTGGTGATGAAATTCAGCGCGCTCATCAACGCGCCAACGCAGAACAACGCGATGCTGATGACCCACAAGTCTGCACCCGCACCCTCACCCGGTCCCGCGGACTGCAGCGCGCTCAGCGGCGGATACCCAGTCCAGCCGTGTAGCGGCGCGCCGCCCACCACGAAGAAGGCGGACAGCATCACGATGTATCCGATAAACGTTACCCAGAACGAGAGCATATTCAGGACCGGGAAGGCCATGTCCGCCGCGCCGATTTGAATCGGCAAGAAGTAATTGCCAAAGCCGCCTTGCGGCGCGGTGGTCAGCACGAAGAACACCATAATGGTGCCGTGCATGGTCAACAAGCTAAGGTAAGTTTCGGGCTTGATTTCGCCAACCAAAGGCAACGACACATTCGGCCAGATCAAGTGAATGCGCATCAGCAAAGAA
>DATBYP010000083.1:0-6408 GCA_036513675.1 Candidatus Acidiferrum sp. | reverse complement strand
AAGGCAGTGTGTTCCGTTTCGAACAGCTTGTCGGTTGGGTTTATTGCATGCTGTTCCGATGCGGATGAGCGACATGACCGCGAAACAGTTATCCGGCGTCCCGTGCCCGCGGTGCGGGGTTGCTACTGGGAAGGCTTGTGTACAGCTTTCGGGCGCTTTGCGCGCGGGACCACACGTTGACCGCAGGCTTGCAGCTATTGAGGCGGTTGAAATCAAGAGAGACCACGTGGTTGCTGAAGCCGCTCGAAGTTAGAAGTGTCGCGTCCACTAAGCGTCGATGCGCGGTTAGAGCTTGTCGCTGGGATTGGGATATGGCGTAAGCTCACCGCTCGATTTAAGAGTGTAGAAGCCTTCCAACGCGCCATTCACATAAAAAATCGAGCAGCTTAGGTTCGGGCATCTGAAAACTTCGACGCCACGCGGAACTATTACGTGCGGTCCGAATACATGCGGAACCATGTACGTCTGATGGTGGGGACAAGATCTGAAATTATCCGATGGTTTGGTCATAGGGCTGGGCGTTTTCAAAGACGCGTTTACCACAAATGAGATCACGCAAGATATCAGTTTGAACGGTAGCCGTCTGTTCGATGCCATACCGATGCCGGGAAATTCGTGCGGCTGGATTTGTGGGATACGCGTTGAAGCAGGGGGAGCGAAACGAGGCGAGCTATTTTTTTTCGGATTTGTGGAATAGGTCGAGGGCGAATTTGGGTTCGTCGCGAGTGCCGGAGATGTGGATGGGCACTACGGAGCCGGCGCCGTCTTTTTTGAAGAAGGGGTCGGCGAGCTTGAGGAAGAAGGATTTTTTCCCGGTGACGGTTTGCGAGAGTTTGGCTTGCATGCGGAGATTGCCGCGGAAGTCGAGAGTTTCGCCGGGGAGATTGTAGTTGCCGACGAGGCGGACTTCGGCGCCGGGGATGCTGAAGCTGAGGCGCGGGAAGCTGGCGAGGTCGCGCTGAAGACGAAAGTGGCCGAGGAGATCGGTGACGGCGCTGCCGGCGTCTTCGTCGTTGGGCTTGCCGAGCGCGTGGCGGCTGAGGTTTTCGAGCTTGTCGCGGACTTCGACGCTGGCGAATTCCGCGTCGCTGACACCGAAGTCGCCGTCAAGGGTCAGGCGGTGGATGACTTTTTCTTTGCCGGGAGGGAGAAGCATCTTCGTTCGCAGATTTACGGTGCCGGTCATGACGGGCTCGGTGGATTTGGTGGCGAGACGAAGAATGTCTTGCAGGCGAGCGTTGGGGGCGTAGACGTTGAGGGAGATGATGTGGCCTTGCTTGCCGGAGGCGCGGATGACGCTGCCGTTGGCGATGATGAGGGAGTGAAGGAGGGTGGCGCGGACGGGATGGAGGTAGGTGTCGCCGTCGGTGCCGTCGACGGTGGCGGAGAATTCGGTGTGGAGCGGGACGGGGCGGCCGACGGGATCGAGGGAGAAATCTGGAGTGTCGGTTTCGCCCTGGACTTCGATTTGATTGAGGTGGCCGGCGTATTTTCCGGTGGAAGAGAGCGTGCCGCCGATGCCGGCGAAGGGATCGAGGTCGGCGTTATCGAAACTGTAGTTGCCGGAAACGGGTGTGGAGGCGGGATCTTCGGCGTTCCAGGGGCCGAAAGTGCCGCGCGTGGCGATTTCGCCTTTGGGCTTGGCGTTGGTGAGCGTGCCGTGGAAATCGAAGGGCTTTTGATCACCGACATTTTTCAGGACGAGGTCGTGGATTTGGAAATCGAGAGGATCCTTGCCGGCTTTCTTCGGGAGGATGATGAGAGAGGTGTCGTTGCAAACGATTTCGTTGAAGATGACGCGCGGGACTGGCGCGGATTGCCTGGGCGGCGGGGGAGCAGCGTTGGGGTCGCTGGGCGGAATGGTGATGACCATGTTCTCGACGTAGACGCCTTTGACATGGCGCGGGACGTGGATAATGCCGAGTACGCCGAGGTTAAAGGAGAAGCGCGCGATTTGGATCAGGGGCGGGACGTCGGTGCGGTTGCGATAGCGAAGCTTCAGGCCTTCGCCAGTGACTTGCATGCGCGGCGTGGTTTCGACGTGAAGACTGTTTAGTTCGACATCGCTGTCGAAGCGGGCGCTGAGCTCGCGGATTACCCATTCACGAGTGCGGTCGTCGATGTGGCGGGCACCGAGAAAGACGAAGAGGACGAGACCGGCGCAGAGGCCGAGAAGAATTCCGAGGAGATAGGGCCAAAGGCGAAATGCACGAACGGGTTCGGTCATCAACAATGCCTAATGAAAAGATGCTAGTGAGCGGGGAAAAGTTCCGGGTGGGCGGGGCGGGAATTGGCGGCGTTTGCGGCGACGGTTACCGGGGCGTCGACATCGAGAGTTACGGGCGGGAGGCAGACTTCATTGCTGCAGGCTTGGTAACGGAGCTTTAGGGGAATTTTTTGGGTGCCGAGAGGGGCGTCAGATTGGGCGGTGATCGGGATGCGGAGAATGACTTTGTCTTCGTACACGTTCAGGGGAGTTTTGGTGAAGGCGAACGTGTGGAGGTCGCCTTTCGGGTAGGAGATTTCGCCGGCGGATTTGAAGCCGGTGGGGAGATTGGCGCGGAGGTCGGTGGGAATCAAGTACTCGGCGGATGGCTTGCGGGCGTTGATGTGGAAACCGTTGCGGATTTTCAGCACGACGGCGAGCTGGAAGGAGCTGCCGCGCGCGACGGGTTCGAGCGAAACGTATGCGGAGGGGGAGACGACTTCGCGGCCGGAGGGGATTTGCGGATGCGCGGAGGGCAGCGCGGCGACGATGATCAGGAGAAGAGCTGCGCCGACAATGGTGGCGGCGAGCTTCACAGGCGCACCTGCTGGCCGAGTTGCTGAGAGACAACGCGGCTCATGACTTCGAGGAGATTTTCGCCCGTCTTTTCGGAGACGAAGGCGTTTTTGGAATCGGACCAGGCGAGCTTGAAACTGGTGGAAAGAGCGGAGATCCAGATTTCGCGGACGGGAGTGTTGGGCGAAACGACGAATTTGGCGTCCTCGGGCTCCTCGAAGATGACTTCGAGCTTGCCGCTTTCGCCCTCGACGTCAAAGCCATGCTCGTCACCGAGCGTGAGGAGGCGGCGCTTAAGATCGTCGAAGGCGGCGTCAGCTTTGTGCTGGAAGTCTTTCTCGTCGAGCATTGAGTCAGAGTATCAGAGTTGCGATTCGATGGATTTGGAGATTTCTTCATAGCTGATGAGACCGGTAATGCGCTTGACGATTTTGCCGTCGCGCGTGACGAGAATACTTGTGGGATAACCGAGCAGGCCGCCGAATTTGTCGGCTGCGGAGTCGTTGCCGATTACGATCGGGTAGTTCATCTGGGACTTGGAACCATTAACTTCAAATCGTTCTTTGTTAACCCAGGGAGTCACGACGCTGGCGCCCTCTTCGTCCATGGCGATGCCGAGAACCGTGAAGCCTTTGGCGGAGTATTTTTGCTGCATCTCGATGAGCCAGGGAATTTCGACCTGGCAGGGCTCGCACCAGGTGGCCCAGAAATTGACGAGGACTACTTTTCCTTTGTATTGGGCTAGAGAGAGATCCTTGCCATCGAGATCTTTCAGGGTGACATCCGGAGCGGGCTTGGCGGCCGAATTGGACTTCGCAGTAGAATTGGCCACTGTGAGGCCGATTGCGCCTTTGCGGGGCTGGCGAGTGGCGCGGTCGGCAAGATAGGTGGCGGCGATTACGGCTACGACCGCGATGATGACCAGCAGAGATTTCTTCAACGTCGACTCCTTCAGATTTAGCGCCTGAAAATATTATCTCGCGATTTGGCGAGCGCAGCAAAAGCGGAGCTTCATTTGGCTCCGGTCAAAGACCTCTCCAGCCATAGAACGATGCTGTTGAGAAAACCAAGTTTTCCGGCCATCCACGTCAGGCGATTGACGAAGACGAGACCGCCTACGAACAAGAGGAGAGCGCCGCTGAAGAGTTCGACGGCGTGAAGATGCTTGCGGAAGCGTTGGTAGAAGCGCAGAAACTGGCCGATGCCAAGGGCAGTGAGCAGAAAGGGCACCGCGAGTCCGGCGGAATAGACGGCGAGGAGCAAAACGCCGCGGGCGATGGTGTCGCTGGCGGCCGCGAGGGCGAGCACGGTGGCGAGGATAGGGCCGATGCACGGAGTCCAGCCGAAGGCGAAAGCGAAACCGAGTAGGAAGCCGCTCCAAATGCCGGGTTGCGTGCTGTTGGTGCGAAGGCGAACGTCGCGATTGAGCCAGCGTGTCATGGCCGGGCCGAAAAAGCCAATCAGTGAGAGCGAGAAGAAATGAACATAGCCGAGACCAGCGAAGAGAGGCGCGCCGCGCAGAAGGGAGACGAGCCCAAGAAGCGCGAGGACGGCACCGAGAATGAGGCCGGTACGGACGGTCAGTTTGATTAAAACGCCGAGAAGATGGAGGCCGAAAAGAAGAATCAGTGCGCCGGCGATGGGAGCGAGCAAGGAGCGGTTCTGACGCAGAAATGTGCCGACGGCGCTGGCCGAGGCGCCGAAGGAAATAAAGACAACCGAAAAACCGAATACGAAAGCGAGCGAAGAAGCGAAGAGTCCGGCGCGGGGCGGCTGACCTTGGCGGAGCTGCTCCATGCCGATCCCGGAGAGCATGGAGATGTAGCCGGGAACAAGGGGAAGGACGCACGGAGAAAGAAAAGACACGAGACCGGCCAGGAAGGCTCCTAAGAGTGAGACATCGGTCATTCGTGATCGGTCCCTGGTTGCATTAGAGCTTTGGAGTGCTTTCGCGTTTACTTAGCAAGACTTCTTCAGATTCCGAGCTGCGCTTGAACCGGTTCCGAGCCAGACAGCTTGTTGTGGCGCACTATGCGCCGCCGCACTTGGCGTGCAACCTCTTATTCTCCCACAAAGTGCGTTGGTGCTTGCGCCGATGCTCGCTGCTCTGCGGCATTTGGCAGGTCGCCTGCCTGAAGCGGCCAGTACGAGAGATGACGTGTATTCGCGGCTGGTTATTCCAATCCCGAACAATTTGTTAGACGTGCCGGCGTGAGGTTGCGATAGCGGAGACCGACAACTGAGGTATTTGGCTGGCAGGCAGTTCGGAGGGCTTCCCGAGGGGTTGTGTAAGCCTCTGATACTGAGCCGCTTAGCGGCGTTGGCATGGCAGCGGTGTTGCTATGACTGAGGTTGAGAATGGCGCGAGGGCAACTGTGCAGTGGACACCGAACAAAGTGACTGCGATGCGGGTGGTAGTCGGATTTGCGGCGGTGAGTTTATTTGGGCGCGGCGCGTGGGCTAACCTTGCGGCCGTGGCGCTGACGGTGGGGTCGATAGCGCTGGACGCCCTTGATGGACACATTGCGCGGGCGAAGAAGCTGGAGACGCCGGTGGGGGCACAGATCGACATTTTGGGCGACCGCATGATCGAGAACGTGTACTTCACCTACTTTGCCGTGGTGGGGATGGTGTCGTTGTGGTTGCCGGTGTTTTTCTTTGCGCGCGGCGCGGCGACGGATTTTCTGCGTGGCTTGGCTTTACGGTCTGGGCATGCGGGATGGGGAGCGAACGCAATGCTACAGAGCTGGTGGGGGCGTGCGCTGGTGGCTTCGCGATGGAGCCGCGGATTGTACGCAGCGATGAAGTGTTTGTGTTTTTGCTACCTGGGATTGGAGCTGGCACTGACGCACGGGCCGGTGGCTTTAATCGGTGGTTTAGGAGTCGATGCGCAGAATCTGGTTGTCACATATGGGCAGGTACTGACATGGGCGACGGCGGGGTTTTGCTTTGCGCGGGGACTGCCAGTGCTGATGGAGGGATGGAGATATTTCGCCGATGGAGTGGTCGCGCGTGGCGGAAAAGCTATTGCAAGGAGGACCACATGAAGAATGAGCCGAGCGGGCGCATTGCGGCGTTTTTTGATTTGGACGGAACGCTGATCGCGCGGCCTTCGCTGGAGCGCCGATTCTTTGCGGAATTGAGGTACCGGCGAGCGATTCCACTTCGAAATTATTTTTTTTGGCTGGCGCGTGAGGCGCGGCTGGCCCCTCGCGGAATACAAATGATGCGGCACGCTAACAAGATGTATTTGCGAGGTGTGCGCACGGGGAACAATGGACTTCGGAGCGATGAAGGAGAGCCGCCTGGAAAAGCCTCGGGGCAAGGAAGAAGGAATGTCCCACGATTTTTTCCGGACGGCGTGGACCAAGTGGCTTGGCATGCGCAAGAGGGGCACTCGATTGTTTTAGTGAGTGGCGCCCTGGCGCCGATGGCGCAGGAGATGGCGCTTGCGCTGGTGGTGCGGCTGGCAGTGCGCGGGATTACGGCTTCGGTAGCGGTGTGCGCGACGCGGTTGGAAGAAAACGATGGGCGATGGACCGGACGGATTGTTGGGGATGCGATGTTCGGCGAGGCGAAGGCGCGAGCCGTGCGGCAGATGGCGAGGGAAAAGGGATTTCCGTTGG
>DATBYP010000082.1:0-5705 GCA_036513675.1 Candidatus Acidiferrum sp. | reverse complement strand
GCCGGAAGAAGTCGATGTAGTGCGGCAAAAGTTGAGTGCGCCGAAAACTACCGCGCAGAAAGCGGATCCCGATATTCTGGCCTTGCGCGTGGCGTCTCTCGATGCCGGACGTGCTGACGAGATACGCAACCGCCTTGCCGAGACGGACAAACAGGGAATTCACAAAGTGATTTTGGACTTGCGCGAATGCGGCCGCGGGCCGGTTTCGGAAGCGGTCAATGTCGCGCGCCTGTTCATTCCATCCGGCACGATTGCCACATTGCGTGGGCAGACTGTTTCGGCGCAAACCTTTGCGGCGGAACCGGGCAAGGTGGTTTGGCGAAATCCAGTTTCTATTTTAATTGATGGCACAACCTCCGGAGCCGCGGAGGTATTGGCATCCGCAATGGTCGCGAATCATCGCGGCGACGTAGTGGGTGAGCGCACCTTTGGCCTGGCGTCGGAGCAAAAGCTGATCACGCTGGATGACGGCTCGGCTTTGTTCCTGACGGTGGCTAACTATTACAACGCCGTTGGCAAGGCCATTCTGGACGACGGAGTGACCCCTTCGGAAGTCGTTCGTGCCGCGGCGGCGGATGACGACAATGACGTGAGCGAGGACAACTCCGGCTCCGCCAAAGAGACACTTTCGGGCCCGCGCCCGCTTTCTCCAGAAGACCCCGTTTTCCACAAGGCTCTTGACCTGCTAAGAACGCCTGCGAAGAAGGCCGCCTAACATTCCGTGGCGGATAGCAGTTCCGCGTATACAGCGGCTTCTTGTATTTGGAAACGCCGCCGCATCGGTTTTGCCGTTCTCTTGGCGTCGGTAGTTTTTGCTGGGGCCGCCTGCAAGAAAAAAGAATCACCTGCTCCGTTAAAAGCCTCGCAAGTCCACACAATTACGCGCGCAATGCTGCGAGCGGCCGCCGCCGCTGTTCGCGAACCTGGACACATCGAATCGAAATTGGAGTTTGACGGGCGTCGTGCCTGGCAAGTCGACCACATCCGTATAACGCTGAACGCAGAGGGATCGCAGTCATTCCAAAGTGAAACTGTGACGCGGCTGATACAGTCGCTGGATCGGGTCGCGACGGCCAATGCCCTGACCCGCGACGCGGCCAAACGAGCGGACTCTAGCGGTCATTTGGAGTATCGCAGGGGCGGAGTACCGACGCACATCGTCGACATAACAGCGCGAACTTCCCTTCCCGCTGCGGCTCCCACGGAAGCGGGGGCCGCCCGCTTGGCGATAATTCTCGACGATCTGGGCAATGATCGCGGAGCGGCGCAGGCCATTTTCGCGCTTCCCTATCCGCTAACGATTTCAGTTCTGCCAAACCACCAACACTCGCTGGATATAGCGCAGGAGGCGCGGCGCCGGGGCTTCCAGGTGATGCTGCATCTTCCTATGGAGTCTATGCGGGACGAGCGGCCGGAAGCGGAGGAGCTACGCCCGGGGATGTCCGCGGCGGACGTGAACAGTTTGGTCGGCAATTTACTGCAAGCCGTGCCGGACGTCGCCGGAGTGAACAATCACCAGGGTTCGCAATCCACGGCGGACGCTACGCTGATGAATGAGTTGATGCCGGTGCTGCGCGAGCATAACCTATTTTATGTCGATAGCCGCACCACAGCGGCTACGGTGGCCTACGATACGGCGCAGCGCTTTGGCGTGCGCTCCGGGTTTCGCAATGTTCCCTTTCTCGATGATGTGGCGGAAGTAACCGCGGTTCGCAAGCAACTGCTTCTTGCGTTGCATGGCGCGCGCAAAAAGGGCGACGCGATCGCTATTGGGCATCCGCATCCCGCTACGCTGCAGGCGCTGCATGACGTTCTGCCCGAGGCTAAATCCCAAGGCGTGCGTTTAGTTTTTGCGTCGGAAGTCGTGCACTGAGTTTCGCGCGGGAAGGCTTGGTTGGCGCGATTGGAGGCGCACGTCGGCTGGAAGTCCTTCGTGGCGCAGGGTAAACCAGCGCCACCGGAGATATATCAGTTGTCTTTCTCTGCTTCCTTTTCTTTCTTCTTTTCGGCTTTAGATTTCTTGACGCCCACTTCCGAGGAACGCTTGTCTAGAGCGGCCTTGGTGAAGAAATCTTCCGCAAAACCGGGATTGTATTTGCAGGACTGGAAGAACACCTGATTGACGCGGCGGCCGTTGCGGTCCAGCGTGATCTGCAAGGGCGTCCACACGCCGTCCATGAGCTGATAATTTGTGTAGATATGTGTTTCCACGCTGCGGTCGGGCGAGGTATCGTCCGTGAGGGTAACGACGCTGCGCACGAGAAAATGCGAGCTGCGGTCCACGGCCAAGCGGAAATCGCGTTGCTCGGTATCCGTGATTTCGACCCAATCCACGGTCCGGAGATCCACAACGTCTGTTCCGCCGAAGCGAATGGTCATTCCAGGCTCTTTCAGGCGCAGGCGTAGCAGATTGTTGATGTCGCGCTTGGCCTGCTCCTGGAAATCCGCGACGGCCGCATTGCTCAGTTCGGAGACGCCACCGCGATCGAGTGTCCAGCCACGGTCGCCGTTATACACGTTAACGATCACGCCTTTCTTGGAAAAGTCGGTGCGATTCTTGTCCGGATAACGCCAATACACCTTGAAATTGGTATAACCGGCCAGTTCGCCGCCGTGGCCAAACTGCGCAAGGCGTCCTTCGCAATTGCTCTCGCGAATGTCGAGATAGGTGGGGCCACCGAGCGCGGTGATCAACTGGTTCAGAACCTCTTTGCCCTTGGCGGTACGCTCCTCCGGCATCATGTTGTCCGGGTTTTGACCGCGAATCGGCGCAGGCTGCGCCGTTAAAAGCGCTGCGAGCGCCAGAATTCCACAAACCGAATTGGCAAACCTCAACCGCACAGCACCGCCCCTCCGTTTACATTGATGATTTCGCCGGTCATGAAGTTGGCCAGATCCGATGCGAGGAACAGAATCGGTCCGGCAATTTCCTCAGCTGTGCCCGCACGTCGCAAGGGAATCGAGGCAGCAATGGCTTTACCGCCGGTCTTGGAGCTGATTACCGGGTTGGACATGTCCGTCGCTACCCAGCCGGGCGCGACGCAGTTCACCAGGATATTGTGCCGCGCGAGTTCCGTGGCGAGCCCCTTCGCGAAACTGATGATGCCGCCCTTCGAGGCGCCATAGTGCGTGTGAAAGGATTCGCCGCGCTGCCCGGCGGTCGAGCTGATCGGAATAATCTTGCCGGATTTTTGTTTGATCATCTGCGGCACGGAAAAATGAATGATGGAGTAGACGCTTTTCAGATTCACGCGGATCATTTCGTCCCACTGCTTCTCGGTCATTTTCTCAACGGGCAGATCTTCCAGATTCCAGACGCCGGCATTGGCCACCAGGATATCGAGACGGCCCAGGCGCGAAATTGCAAACTCGACAAGTTTTTTGTTATCCGCGTGGCGTCCCACGTCCGCTTTGAATGCTTCGACGCGCGTGCCGTGCTTGCCTGCTTCCTGCTGTATCTGGTCCGCAGCGTCTTTGGCTTTGTTGTAGTTGAAAACCACGTCCGCGCCGGCCTGCGCGAGCAGCTTGACGGCCGCAGCGCCAATTCCCCGCGAACCTCCGGTAATGAGCGCCGCCTTGCCAGCCAGTGAAATCATCATTCCCCCAAAAGTACGAAACTCAAGAAACAAAAGGACAGCGAAGGCGGTTCAAACGTTTTTCCCCACGGACTGACGAACTTTGCGACCGGCGGAGACAAAATCGCTGAATAGGCGCTCCGCGGCAGCATCACCAAACATCCGCTCCGGGTGCCATTGCACGCCAACCACCCAGTTGGCGTCGCCCGTCCACTCGATGCCTTCCACGGTGCCATCCTCGGCATGCGCGGTGACGCGCAGGCTCTTGCCCGGAATTGCGACGGCTTGATGATGAGAGCTATTGACCTCGCCGCGTGCGCCGCCAGTGATTGCGGCAAGCTGGCTGCCCTGCTCAAACGTCGTGGTGTGGCGCGGATCGTCTTTTGGCTCCGGCACAAGGTCCTTTTTTCGGTGCGGCACGCTTGTGCCAGTCTCTGCTCGCAAGTCTTGGATCAACGTGCCACCCAAGTAGACGTTCAGGAGCTGGCAACCGTAGCAGATGGCCAGGACGGGCTTGTGCTCGGCAAAGGCATGTTTCAGGATGGCGCGGTCAGCGGCCTCCCGAGCCAAGTCCGCCGGGGCCGAGAGGCCCTGGTTTACGGCTCCATATTCCGCCGGCTCCACGTCGGCGGGGCTGCCGGGCAGCACGAAAGCGTCCAGCTCTGGCAGGGTGCGGTCAAGCGCCAGCGGGTCCGATAGCGATAGCACTACCGGCTCTCCACCTGCCCGGCGGACCGCATCCTCGTAATTCTTGATTTTTGGAAGGTTCCCCTCGGCTTCTTCCTGGGAGGTGCGCCAGGGGATGCCCACTCGTGGGCCAAACGAGCCACGTCCGGATGTGATTGCGGGGGACATAGAACCTTGAATCGTAGCATTCGCGAAGGAGAAGCGGCAACACGACTCGGGGCTTTGATACTGGGTCAGTTTCCCGTGAGCCCGTTTAATCAGGCACCTAGTGGTTCGGAGCGTTCTCGATTTCCAGAGATGTACCGCCGCAGCTTCCTCCTCCCGGCTCCCTCCGCGATAACAGCAGCGTGCTTCGTTTGGCGGTGTTACTCAACCGGACCAGTAGGTCGGTTGCATCAAATGGCCGGTTCCCGGGAGCTGTTCCTGCGTCAATGTGAAGAACATAGGTTCCAATAGGTACGCGGTCAAATGCGAAATGGCCGTTTGCGTCCGATACAGTTGTGGAGACTCTACCCGTGACCGGTTGGCGCAATTCCATGTGCGCTTCTGCTATCGGTACATCGACGCGATGCAAAAGGTTCTGCAACGGATTGCCTCCTTTCCCCGGCTGCGAGTCGACCAATCGTCCGACCGCCTGGGTAGCGGCCAACGCATCATCACCCCACTCGTAACGTCTTCTCTTTTTCGCCTTTCTCGACGCAGACGAATTGATGTGGAAGCATTCATACCCTGCTTCGATTCCAAGTAGGTCCGCCTTTATCCAATAGTCCCCCGGCGGAAGGTTTGCGAAATCCGCCGTTCCATCGCTGCTCGTTAGCCCTGAGAACGATTGATGGCTGGACCCTTCGGAATTGCCAGTAATTTGGACACTCGCTCCGGGAAGGGGTTTGCCTTGATGAGTGACCATCACGCTGAAATTTCGCCGCAATTCAAATCCCCTATCACTGCAGCCAGCAAGTGAACATGCAACTGTCGAGACAGGAGTCGCAAGAAGCAGAAGGATGGCAGCATACGCAAGCAATGCGAACACCTCGCTTATACTCCGAAAAGCATACAGGGCGCATTTCTAATACTCCACATACAAATACCCGGGGGTTTGCAGGTACCTTCCTTGTGGGCCCGGTCAGGAGCTAAACGCCCGAATCTTCAGCGGCGGGCTGATGCGGAATGCCACAGAACTGCATCGAGGCCGAATTCAGGGCGATGGAAGTAGCCGGGAAGCTCGCCGAGCCGAGAAGCGAGCTGCTCTGGAGAGGAGGCGCGCAGCGTGACGTGGCCGAGCTTGCGGCCAGCGCGCGCGGATTTGCCGTAGAGATGTAGGTGGGCGTCGCGCACCCCGAGAACTTCCGCAGGGTCGGGGACGTCGCCGATCAGGTTGAGCATGGCGGAGCAGCCGATAGCACTGGTCGAGCCCAAGGGAAGACCGACCACGGCGCGCAAATG
>DATBYP010000081.1:0-7967 GCA_036513675.1 Candidatus Acidiferrum sp. | reverse complement strand
CAGCCACAAGAGGCTGTTCCTTGAAGGTGACCGGAATCGCGGGCGGTGCGGCCAGCACGCCACTGCGTCCGAGTTCGGCGAGCGAGAAGCGGCCCTGATCGCCATAGCCTGCTCCGAACGGTGTGCCGAGATGTTCGGTGGTGATTTTCTGAAAACGCGCGAGGTGCTGGCGGGCGGCCTCGGTATCGCCTTTGCGCTGATAGGCGCGCGCGATACCAAATTCCGCAGAGGCGTGATACGGAAATGCGGCAAGAGCCTTCTGAAATTCAGCAATGGCTTCGTCGTAGCTCTGGAGCTGGGTGTAGAGGTAGCCAAGAAAATAATGGGCGTCGGCTTCGGGCGAAAGCTGCGTAACGTGCCGAAACGCCTCGATGGCCTTTTCGGGTTCGCCAAGGTCTTTGTAGACGAGGCCCAGGTTGTACCAGGCGTAGGGGTCGTTGGGCAGGAGGCGCACAGCTTCCTCGAGAGCGGCGCGGGCGGCGTCTAGCTTTTGCTGGCTGAGGAGAGCGATGCCGAGATTGAGACGGGCGATGGCGAAATTCGGATCCGCGGCGAGAGCTTTCTCGAAATATTTTTGGGCTTCGGCGAATTTCTGCTGGTTCATGTAGGCGACGCCTAAGGTGTTGTTGCGGAAGGCTTCGCCTTCGTTGCCTTTTGTTTCGGCCTTCGGCTGCGCGGCTTGCGTCTTCGATTGAGCGCCGCTAGCTCGCGAGCGCAGCGATGACATAACGATGGCGAACAAAATGGCCGCGCAAACTATTAGCGGCAGAATTCCGAGCCGATGCTGACGTTGCATGAGATTTTATTGTCCTGAACGAATCATACCGCGCGACACGGACCGCCGCGCGGCTAGACGGCATCGATTTTCACGGCTGACAGAGGCAGCGTCAAGCTGCGTTTTCACGATCGCCTTAACAGGCGCGTTGAAACTGTAAGCTGCACGGAAGCTTGACGCGTTCCAAAGACACACATACCCTCGCTGTCCAACATGAGGCCCTTATATTACGCGAGCATCGCGGAGATTGCCGAGAACGTTCGGCCGAAGAAGCTTTGTCCGGTGGATGTTGTCGACGCATACCTTGAACGCATTGAGGCGTTGCAGCCGAAACTCAACGCGTTCGTGCATATCAAGGCGGAGGCCGCGCGCGCGCAAGCTCGCTGTGCTGCAGAAAACGTGCGGCGAGGGGCCGCGCTCGGGCCGCTGCATGGCGTTCCCATCACGGTGAAGAGCTGCATCGATGCGGCGGGGTGGCCTTGCCCGGCGGGCTCTCTGCTGCGGAAAGATTGTGTTGCGCCGACCGACGCGATACTAGTGGCGCGGCTGAAGGCGGCAGGCGCAATTCTTCTCGGCAACACGAATACGCCGGAATTTCTGATGGCGTACGAAACGGATAATTTGGTCAGCGGAAGGACGAGCAATCCCTGGGATTTGTCGCGCAGCGCCGGCGGCTCAAGCGGCGGTGAAGCAGCGGCGATCGCGTCGGGATGCTCGGCAGGCGGAGTGGGCAGCGATGGCGGCGGCTCGATTCGTGTGCCGGCACATTTTTGCGGGATATGCGGCTTGAAGCCGACGCCGGGAAGAATTCCGGTGACGGGGCACTTTCCGGCAGGAGTTGGCGCGTTTTCTTGGATTGGCGTGGTTGGGCCGATGGCGCGGACCATTCCCGATGTGCGGGCTTTGTTTGAAGTGATGGCCGGACCGGATCCGGGGGACGCGTTATCGACGCCAGTGCCGCTTCGTGCCGTAAATGATGCGCAACTAAAAAGTTTGCGTGTGGGGATTCTCGAAACCGATGCGCTTGGCAAAGTGGACGCGGAAACCAATGCGGCTTTGCAGAAGGCGGCGAATGGTTTGGCGGCGCAGGGATTTGTGGTAGAGCCTTTGCGGTTGCAGGGTTTGGAGCGGGCTATTGAGCTTTGGTGGTTTTTCTTCGGGCCTGCGATCGCGCATTTGTTTCAGCCGAGCGTCGCGGAGCAGAAAGACAAGCTGAGTCCGATTTTTCGCGATTATATGCGGTTCTCGGAGGCGGCAGTGACGTTGGACGATTTGCTGAGTGCGTGCGCCGAGCGCGATCTGCTGCGGGCACAGATTCTGCACCAGATGCGCGATACGCCAATTCTGCTGTCAGCCGTTTCTACGACGACGGCGTTTCGGCACGGCGAAGGAACTTGGCAGCCGGGCGCGCAGCAGTGTTATCGCGATACGATGCGGTTTTCGCAGTGGCTCAACTTGACTGGCTTTCCGGGGGCCACTGTGCCCGTAAGCGTTTCGGGCGGGGGGCTGCCGATCGGCGTGCAAGTGATCGGACGACCGCATGAGGAGGAGCTAGTGCTTGCGGTTGCGGAACGAATGGAGAGCGGACGCGGTCCGTGGCTGGCTCCGCCTCTGTAAGTGCCTCACCGTGGACATGAGCGGCGTCGCAAGCGCAGCGACAATTGGCTGTGCCACAAGCGCTATGGCGGGGGTTGTGCGAGTTCGGGGTTCGGCACGCGCTGATTGCGTTGATCGCTTAATGACTCGCGACGTTTGTTGAGGTCGGCGTTAACCATTTTTTGGGCGCTGGCGAATTCGACCTGTGCTTCCTCGCGGCGCCCTAATCGCGCCAGCACTTGGCCGCGGACGAAGTGGACACTCTGATTGCCGGGCGAAAGGCGCACCGCGGAATCGATCGTCGAGAGAGCTTCGCGGTATTTTTCTTGCTGCATATATATTTTCGCGAGGCCGAAAAGCGAGGCAGGCATTTTCGGATTGCGCTTCAGAGCTTCTTGAAAGAAGCCTGCGGCTTCGTCATTGTTTCCGGCGCGTTGATGGAATTGCCCCAGTTGCTCGTAGGTATCCGGGAGATCGGGCTCCACGGCCAGATCTTTGCGGAATTCGGCCTCGGCTTCTTCCTGGTGGTCTAGCCGCAGGTGTGCAATACCCAAACTGAAATGCACGAAGGGCAGATTTGAATTTGCGGCTGCGGCCCGCTGTAATTCGGGCAAAGCTTTTTCCGGCTCCTGGCGGTTCAAATAGGCTTTGCCGAGAATCAGGTGAAACTCAGGTTTGTCTCCGCCGATTTCGAGCAGGCGGCTGAGAGCTTTCTCGTCCAGATCCTTCCGGTTGGCGTTGTGCGCGGCAATGCCCAATACATAGAGATACATGAAATCGGTGGATTGCTGCGGCCAGAGCGGCTCGAGCGCGGTGACGGCGTCGGCATAATGCTCGGTAAACACGTTACACAGACCTAGCAAGTAGCGCGCCTGCTGGGATTCCGGTTGGTCACGAACGACAGACGCGAGGGGCGCAATCGCTCCTGCATAGTCGCCACTGCGGTACTTCACCAGACCGATGTTCAAGCGGATGCCGGCCATTTTTGGCTCGAGCTTTGCCGCCTTTTGCAAAAGAGGCAGCGCGTGGCTCCAATCCTTGCGGCGCATGGCGATCACGCCAAGGTTGGCGTAAGCGGCTCCCGCGCGAGGGTTCGCAGCTAGGACTTCGCGAAAGGCCGCTTCGGCCGCGTCCAGTTCACCGCGCTGCAGCGCGGTTTCTCCTTCCGCGAAAGTGTTTTGGAGATCGGCCACAGCGGGTCTGTTCGCAGCTGTAGTACGGGCTTGCGATACGGCAGACAAGCGGAGTGAAGTTTCCGCCAACGAGAGGCTGGGTAAGGCGGCTGCGAGCGTAGCCGTAGAGAAATTGGCAGCGAGGATGAGTGCCAGAACCCTTCTGTTCATTACGGGTGTAGTCTCCGGCAGCTCTGGCCGAAATTCAAGCGGCCACGGCGAAAAATCGCTATTTCAGTAGGATACATCACGGAGGAAGCACATAGTGCGTGACGCAACGGAACAAGGCGGCAGTGCACACAGATGGAGCCAAAAATCCCACTTGACAGCAGCGCAATTATGCCTTATTAACTCGATTTAATAAGTCCCGGTGCAATCTTGCGTAGGTCGAGTGGTGGGGGCTGTGGCCGAATGAATTCTCTCCGGCGAATCACGAGCCTGACGTGCTCTTCTAGGCGGACGCATTGTCCCTCACGGACCTGTAATTCAAGCCTGAAAATTTTGGAGGTACTACTGTGAAGGGACATTCACATTTTTCCCACGCTCTTAGGCGCGCGAACGCTCTCGCCAAGACGGCCCCTGCCCTCGGCCTATGGTGCGCTCTGGCGATTGCGCTCCTGATCCCATGCGCTTCGTATTCTCAGGATACCGGCTACATCAGCGGCACCGTCATCGATAAATCTGGCGCGGCAATAGCTGGCGCCGATGTGGTGCTGACCAACACCGCCGGCAGCCTGACACGCGTTACAACCACCAATGGCGATGGCGCGTACGTAATTCCGGGTTTGCAGGGCGATACCTATAACCTCAGCATCAGCGCAAAAGGCTTTCAGAGATACACCGCGCAGAAGATCAAATTGGACGTCGCGGAAAAAGCGCGCGTTGACGTGACCCTTACTGTTGGCGCTATGAGTGAAGAAATTACCGTAACGGGTGAAAGCGTGGCGCAAGTGCAGACGGAGTCCTCGGAAATTGGCTCGACCATTACGGGAAAACAGGTGAATCAGCTCGAGCTCAACGGTCGAAATTTTACTCAGCTGGTCACTCTGACGCCAGGCGTCGTAGACCAGACCGGCTCCGACGAGGGGAAGGTCGGAGTGTACGGCAATGTCGCTTACAGCATGAACGGCGGCCGAAACGAATACAACAACTGGGAACTCGATGGCGGCGACAACATGGATAACGGCAGCAACGCGACGCTGAACGTTTATCCGAACCTTGAGGCGATCGCGGAGTTCAAAGTGCTCACCTCCAATTACGGCGCACAATACGGTCGCAATGGTTCCGGCACCATCGAAGTCGAAACCAAGTCAGGCACAAACACGTTCCACGGCAGCGCCTTTTATTACGGCCGAAACGAAGTGTTCAACGCGAACGACTTTTTCGACAATGCGGTAGGCAACCCCAGGGCCCCGTACAGGAAGCACGATTTCGGGTACACTGTCGGCGGTCCCGTCTTTATCCCCAACCATTACAACTCAAACAAGAAGAAGACTTTCTTTTTCTTTTCCGAGGAGTGGCGGCGCGAGAAAAACGTTTCTTTGTCGCCTCCCGGGAGCAACGGCAGCTCCATCGTAAACGTGCCATCCCTTGCCGAACGCGGTGGGAACTTCAGCGATGTTTGCCCAGGTCCCGATTGCCCGCATCAAGCCAACGGAACTCCTTTCCCTAACAACACGATTACTCCGACCGCTGTTGGCAGCGCGCTTGAAACGACCGTTCCCCAGCCAACTTCTGGTCTTACCGCAGGCGGCTTTCCTGCATACCAGCAAACAGTGTCGGAACCGACCACTTGGCGCGAAGAGTTGGTGCGCATCGACCACAACCTGTCCGATAATTACCGCCTGACCCTCCGCTATATTCACGATTCCTGGCAAACCGTCGTGCCAGACGCGCTCTGGGGAAACAATCAGAACGGCAACTTGCCAAGCTTCCAAAACGTCTCCACTGGCTTCGTCGGGCCCGGGACAAGCTTCGTCGCTCGTCTGAACGCCAATATTACTCCAACGCTCCTCAATGAATTTGTCGCGAGTTACACTGCGGACCATATTTTCTTGACATCGGGTGGTACGGTCTCGCCGAGCGGCGCCTTCCCGATGGGCACTTTATTCCCCAGTCAGGCCACACCGTTTGGCGGACTCCTTCCTTCTATTACGCTCACATCGAACGCCGCCTATGGTGGGGGCTTCTGGACCGATACAGGATACTTCCCTTGGAACAACGCCAACCCGACCTACACTCTTCGGGACAATATCACTAAGGTCGTTAAGACCCATGCCCTTCAATTCGGCGCTTATGTGGCGTTCGCCGAGAAGAATGAAATGAATTCCCCAAATCTTCAGGGCATCTTGACATTTGACTCTACCAAGCCCTTTAGCTCGGGAAACGCGTTTGCTGATTTGTTGCTTGGCAACGTCTCTAGTTTTCAGCAATGGAGCGCCAAGGCGAAGTACTACAATCGCTACAAGATCGTCGAACCCTATTTCCAAGATGACTGGCGCGTGACCAAAAGGCTGACCCTCAACTTGGGGTTGCGCGTAAGCCTCTTTGGCACCTACCGGGAGAAACTCCTACAGGCTTACAACTTTGATCCCAGCGCGTTCAACCTGGCGAATAAACCCACCTTCGATGCCGATGGATTTCTCGTGCAAAACGCTGCTGGTACCGCGAACCCGCTGAACGGTGTCGTCCAGTGCGGAGGAAAGGGAGGCAATCTACCTCTCATACCAGGATCGGCATTCCCCGCAGTCGCCATTGGTTCGAACTCAAACGCCGGATGCCTATCGGGCCATCTTTTCAACCCCGCTCCGCGCATAGGCTTTGCCTGGGATCCCAAAGGCGACGGAAAGATGGCCGTGCGCGGCGGGTACGGAATCTTCTATGAGCATACCAACGGCAACGAAGGCAACACCGAATCGCTGGAGGGCTCTGCTCCGCTTGTTCTGAGGGCCAAGCAGTCCAATATAGCGCCTGGGCAGGGTTCCTGCGCCGCGAACCCCGAAGGTGGCTATGGCTGCATCGGAGGTGCTGCCGGAGGCACCATCCCCGTCCCCCCGCTTTCACCGCTTTCCATTCCAAACAAGGCTCAATGGCCGTACATGCAACAGTGGAACCTGGGCGTTCAAAAGGAACTCCCATCTCACGTCATATTGTCTATGGCCTACGTTGGCAGCAAGGGCACGCATTTGACTCTGCTCAGTAACCTGAACCAGCTTCATTCGACGCCTCTTTCTGCTAATCCCTATACGACTGGCGAGGCGATATCGCTTTTTGATTCGGTCATCAATCCGACAGGGAACACCGACTGCACAAATCCTGCGGCGCCAAAGGTGAACGGCGTAACGGTTACCGGCCAGGCGGCTGTCAATGTCGGCGTTGCCGCGTGCGGGATTAATGCGGATACAATACGCACCGCGTTCCCTGGTTACAGCAGCATCAATTCGCTACGGGACGTGGCCAATTCGATTTACCACTCACTCCAAATCACCGCAAACCGCACAGTGGGCGATCTGACCTTGAGCCTTGCTTATGCTTATAGTCACGCTATCGACGATTCCTCGGATCGAGGCGACAACGCCTTTGTGGACGCTTTCAACATCGCTGCCAATCGCGGCAGCTCCAACTTTGACATGCGTCATGCCCTATCCATCAGTTATGTTTATAACCTTCCCTTGTTCCGGAGTGCCGGCCTCGCTCACAATGTTCTGGGCGGCTGGCAGGTTTCCGGCATTACCGTCGCCCAGACCGGACTTCCTTTCAGCGTAGTTAACAACAGCGGATTCAACGATAACGCGGGCGTGGCCAACGGCACGTCGGCATCTGGCTCTCGCCCCGATTTGATTGGCAATCCCCACAACCTCAGCGGCAACACGGATCCTCTGCTCCTCTATAACCCGAATGCTTATGCCGTTCCCAGGGGGCTTACATTCGGCAACGTCGGGCGAAACACGCTGAATTATCCAGGACGCCTCAACTTTAATTTCGGTGCGTTCAAGCGCTTTGCCATCAACGAACGGGCCGGATTTGAATTCCGCGTCGAAACGTTCAACCTCTTTAACCACACGCAATTCAACAGCATCAGCAATAGCTTTTCACCCGGGTCCAGTAGCTTTCTCGTATTGAACGGCACTCACGATCCGCGCCGCATGCAGCTTGGATTGCGGTTCTATTTCTAACTGACCGGCAACCACCCTGAAAGAGCGGCGTCCGCGACGGCGGACGCCGCTTTTTTCTTTTAATCCCGGAGTGCGCGATCAGGCCGACTCGCCGTCCATGCTGTTGGCTTGCAACTTTTTTGACTGCCAATTCTCGGTCAAAGGAGTACAATGCGCGCCATGAATCGACGATCTTTTATTGGCACATCCATCGTTGCTGCCGTAGCCGCCTCACGTCCCGCGTGGACGGCTGAAACTCCTCACATCAAG
>DATBYP010000080.1:0-6015 GCA_036513675.1 Candidatus Acidiferrum sp. | reverse complement strand
GAGCACGCCGTTGCCGGCGGTTTGCATCAGCTTGTCCAGGAACGCGCGGAACTGTTTCATGCCGTTGGCTACTTCGCGCTTGGCGGCGTTTTCGATGGCGCGCTCGCGGCCGGTGGTGGCGTATTCGACGAGCTTCGTGATTTCAATCGCGAAGCGGAAGAAAATCGGCGAGACTTGCGCGACGTCATACGCCGTGCCGGAGCCGCGTCCGAGGTCGCCGCCATCCGCGTTGTACGAGCCGGCTTTGCCGCCCGGATTGACCTGCAAGGGCAGGCGCATGTTGCGGCTGGAAACTTTCTCCACGTCGCCGCGCTGCTGGATCATGGTGAGCAGAATGTCGTCGCGCTCGTAGAGCAGGGGCACTTTGTCGCGCACCTTTTCGAGCTGCAACGCGATGACATTCGCGTTTGCTTGTGCTGGCATCTGTTTTTCTCCTTAAAATTGCTGCGTTGGGGAAGCTTGTAGTGGCCGGTCTTTAGACCGGCCATGGCCAATCTAAAGATTGGCCACTACAGATCGAGGAATCTGGTCGTCGCTGAGCTTGCGGTAATCGGCACGCGCTGCCGCGACCCAGAACTGAACGGGCACACTAGCCGCAGTTGTTTACGCGACCGATTACATGTCCAGGATCTGTTCGTCGCTCAGCTTGCGGTAATTGACCTGGCGAGACCTGGCAGCAGCGGCTTGTCCCGAGTCGCGAGGAGGGGCATCTTGCCGGAGCGCGGGACGTCGCTCGCTGGTGATCGGGCGCGCCGGTAAAGACGCCGGCACCACATCTATCGCTGACGCGGCGTCGACACGCTGTGTGCGTCCGCGGTGAGCCGCTAGCGTGGTCTGCGTCCACTCGTTCAGCACGCGCTTGGCGGCGCGTGGTACGAGCTGTTGGGCGCGGTCGGAAATGATCCGCACGACTTGCGCGCGGGTGTCGTTGTCGAAGCGGCGCGCCGCAAGAATCTGTGCGACTTGCTCGCCGAGCTGACGATCGCCCTGCAACGCTTTCTCGATCTCCGCGCGCACGGAGGCTGCGAGCCGTTCGCGTAGGGGCGCAGCATGCTGCGCTCCGGCTTGCCCGGGCGAACTGTGCGGCTCAACGCTGGGCCGTGCCTGCGACAGCGTGCGTTCGATCGCGCCGCCGACGCTACGCTCCAAATCTTCATTCGCGGCGCGCTCGAAAGCGGCGTACGCCGCCACGTGTGCTTCGTTTGCTGACGTATTGCCAAGCTGGGGCGCAGCATGCTGCGCCCCTACCGTGTTGGCGTTCGTCGTTGCTGACCCAGGGTCGTTGCCTTTGTCCGAAACGGCTGATGCTAAACTGTGCGTCCCCCGGTTCTGCGGGCCTGCAGCTTCCTGCAAAACTTTAATCCCCGCTTCCACCATCTCGCGGAACGCCGCGGGATCTTCGCGCAGCATTCGCTGCGCTAGCTGCGCGCGCGACGCGCTGAGCTGCTCGGGCGAATTCCCTGCCGCGCCAAAGTACGCGCGGTCTACGTCATCGAGTAGCCGCGCGCGTTCCGCTGCGGTGCGTGCCTCAGTCACTCCGCCGGGATACAATTCCTTCAGCGCGCGCGCATCTTCCGGCGACGCAATCGCCGCGCGATACACCGCCGCCTCCGACCTCGCCTGCTGCACACCATCCCAAAACTCCCGCGCCTCTTCCCCGCCCCACGCGTCTTTCATCTGCGCCGCCAACCAAGCCGGCGGCTCAGTTTCGAGACTGGTGGAGGACCCTGCTGGATCAGCCTCAACGCTTGCCGAAGTCGCGTCCCTCGACTGAGGCGGCGGCAGGGTTTGATTGGCGGCGGTAGCAGAGTCTGCGCTCGCCACTCGTTCACTCCGAGCGGAGTCTAGGGGCCAGGCGCCACTCGCCACTTCTTTTTCCGGCGCAATCTCCAAAATCTGCTCGTCGCTCAGCGCGAACAGGTCAGCAGCGCTGCTCTCATTCAGAGCCAGCGCCGATTGGTTATGCATGGCCATTGCCGTCTTCATCCCCATATTCAAGGTAACTTAAACAAGAAAATCCTTATTAAAGGAAATGCGACAAAGCTTTAATAAGGAAACGTCTATTCAATTCTGATAGAATTGCCGGAAAGCTATGAATCCCACTGATTTTAAGGCAGATAGCCCCGGGAAGCTCATCCCGATATCCGAAGGAACGCACGCCTTTGTTCCGGAAGCCCTTCCGGCCGTTGTGCCCATGGATTCAGAAGCCGTGCATCTCCTCGCGGAAGCCAGCCAAGCACTCGGCTTGCTACAAGGGCTCGTCCAATCTTTGCCCAGCCCGCAAATTCTGGTGCGACCGTTTATGCGGCGCGAGGCCGAACTATCCAGCCGAATTGAAGGAACCTATGCCAATCAAGAGGAATTGGTTCTGTTTGAACTGGATCGCCAGACGGCTGCGGACAAACCGGATGTGCGCGAGGTCTGGAACTATGTAGCCGCTTTTGAGTATGGACTGAAGCGGCTGCAGGAGCTTCCCGTGTCTCTGAGGCTCATCCGTGAACTGCACGGCAAACTTATGAAAGGGGTTCGCGGGCACGACCGCCAGCCTGGTGAATTCCGGACATGCCAGAATTATATAGGCCGAAAAGGTGAGCCCATCACAAAAGCCCGGTATGTCCCTCCGCCTCCCACCGAATTAACGGCCTGCCTGGACGCATTCGAGAAAGCCCTTCACGCAGAAACGAAGCAGCCTTTTTTAGTACGGCTGGCACTCATTCACTATCAGTTTGAGGCGATACATCCCTTTGAAGACGGAAATGGACGAATCGGACGTCTTCTTCTGCCGCTCTTACTGGTCGAAAAAGGGATTTTGTCGCATCCGCTAATACAGCTGAGCGCGTATTTTGAACAGCACCGTCGTGAATATTACGACCACCTTCAGCATGTCAGCCAGACCGGCGAGTGGCAGCCTTGGATTCAATTCTTTCTGCGAGCCGTTCACCAGGAGTCCGACGAAGCAGTGCGGCGCACACGAGCGATACTCGAACTACGCAATCAATACCGTGAAAAGATGGAGGCGGTTGGTGCCTCAGCGCAAGCTCTTAAAATCGTAGACGATCTCTTCATCACGCCTGCCGTGACTGTCACTGGAGTCGCCAAACGAATGCGCGCGTCTTATCCCACGGCGGAGTTGCTGGTCGGAAAGTTAGTGAAAGCGGGAATCCTGAGTGTCGATAAGAGCCGAAGGCGAAATCGGGTGTTTCATGCATCAGAAATCCTAAAGCTGGTGCAACAGGAGTTCTAAAGCGCGAACTTTCGCCCATTGTCATGTCATTGCCGTTTCTTCCGGCAATTCGTCTGGAACATTTCCACCCCCGGATCGATATGCTCAGAGTCCAGCACGAGGACACAGGACGAGCGAAC
This sequence comes from Candidatus Acidiferrum sp., assembly GCA_036513675.1. Classification (GTDB taxonomy): domain Bacteria; phylum Acidobacteriota; class Terriglobia; order Acidiferrales; family UBA7541; genus Acidiferrum. The sequence continues at coordinate 2,652 of DATBYP010000080.1, read as the reverse complement.
ATCGGCGCCCTTGGGCACGGCAGACTTGTAATCCGCCTCGTAGTGGCGGTTTGCCAGGTGGAGGGTCCAATCCTCGTAAGCAAGATCGCTGTGGGAGAGTTTTAGTTCTATCTGATCTCCTTTTATATCAGCTGCTAAGCTCCAGGTTTTTGCCCGTGAAATTTCCGAGGGAACGCCGAATTTGCCGTTCCTAATGGCCACCTTTTCAACATGGGTGCCGGAACTAAGGGTAACGTGATCGGGATTCGGCACCATTTTTCCGTTGTATTTGATTGTGAGCCTTATTTCTACTGAGTTTTCCTGTGCTAGCGCGTAAGTCGCGAGTAGCGCAAAGGCTGAGGTCAAGCCAAGCTTCCGTCGTGTTGCCATTCAGCATCCCTTCAGGAAGTCCTTCAGCTTGATTGGCTGCCCAACCACTCCGGAGTTGTTGTAAAAGTACACCGTTTTGTCACCTGCGGCAACGAGGGTATTGATGCCAAATCCGGCTTCTCTAATGTCTTTGTCAGAGGGAGGCTGAGCGAACCGTGTTGTGACCCGAGTATTACCCCGGTCCTCGGTTAGGGTACCTGACGGATGTACGTGCCAGGTTCCGCCGAGGCCTGTTATGTTGTCTTTGAGCTTAGGGTTTACAGCGTTACTGGGATCCATGTGGGCTCCACCTTTGACCGTGGGGTTGGCCGGGCCGGGCTTCGCAGGGACAGGGATAATTTTGCTGTCGGCAGTGATGATCCACTGTCCCCCTTCTTCGTGGAATCCGCCCGTTTTGTCGTCTGCGGTGGGCGAATTGCTAGCTTTGACTGAGGCCGCGATGGCGTCTTTGACATTGCACGGTATCTGCGCGGCCAGGTCGTGCGGAGTTTGCTGAGTTTGCTTCCCTTGTGGCTCGTGGATCAGGATGTGATTGCCACCGATGGTGACCCAGTGGTCGCCTGGAGCATCCCGGTCCGTTCCGCCGCTCGGTGAGTGTTCCCTGGGCGTCTGTCGCGCCGTCAGCTCGCTCGACGTATATAACTCGCTCGCCGGAGGTGGCGGATTCACCCGCGCAAGCCGTCCTTGATCAGTCAAGGAGGCAAGGTTCGGCACGGAGGCCGGGGCCATGGCGCGGAGGTGGGCTTCGGCGTGGGCGCGGACGTTGGCGAAGCCGACTGGATTGGTCATGCGGGCGGCTTGGCCGGCGTCGGAGTTGGCCCAGCGCTTGCATTCCTCGAATTCGACGGCGTGATCGTCGAGCAGTTGGTCGACGGGAACGGACGGCAGCACGAGTGGGAGTGTAGCGCCAGCATCCTGCTGGCGTCCTTGCTCCGCCGCGAGCGGCCTCGAAGCCCCGCCCATAGCTTCGCTCTCTGACACCGTGCCAAGCTGGGGCGCAGTATGCTGCGCCCCTACGGTCGAAGGCTGAGGAGAAGCGACAGAGGGAGCTGGCTCGACATGTGTTGCTCCTGACGGGTGCATCGAAATCACAATGGGCGCGCTGCTTAGGAGCTGCTGGATTTCACGCAACTGTTTGTTGCGGGATTCTTCGCCGGGGATGACCAGCTCGGTGAGACCTAGCACATTTTTGATGTAGCCGAGGTTCGCGGGCTCGGTGAGCGCGCGCTGGATCATTGGGTCGTTGATGCTGAACATTTGTTGCAGCACGCCGCGCTGTTGCGATTTCAGGCGCGGAAAGGTTTCGTCGGTTTCCGGATGCACGCAGATGTTGCCCTTCAGGTCCGCGATGCGAATCACATGCGAATCGAAAACGCCATCGGGACCGAGCAGCGGAATCTCCGCATCGTTCGGACGATTTTTACGGAACACATCGACCGACAGCAGCAGTACATCGGCGTAAAACTGCTTCATGCGCCGCCATACCAGGCCAAGACGGCCAAGTGCCTGGTCGCGAGCGAGCGCGTAGCCCGACGCGGTCTTCACATCTTCCATGTTGCCGCCGAAGACAGCGGGAAACAGTCCCGTGAGAAATTGTGCGACCGGACCGATCAGATCTTGCTGATGCCGCAGCATGTCCGGAGGGACTTGCGCCGGCGCGGGTTGAAAGAATCCTGCCGCGAGCGGTTGGCCCGGGCGCGCGCGCGCGGGAAAATGCGCGGCCGGCTCGGCCACCTGGTTCGCCAGCGCGTCGAAATCGAGCACTTGTGGATCGGCGTAAATCGGCGGAATGCCGTACTCATACGTCTCGGCTTGCATGTTGGAGAGAACGTTGTAGCGCTCCTGCACTTGCACCAACGAATCGCCGACGCTGGGGCGATTCTGGCCGTCGCCGGGCAGGGCGTGCAGCACACGCCAGTGATCGTCCATAGACTCGCTGCGCGATTCGCAGTACGCATCGCCTGCGAAGGCCACATAGCAGCCATCGGGAAACAGCGCGAGCAGTTCGGCGCGGACTTCCGCGTCTTCTACGGAGTAAAACGCCCAGGGCCGCAGCCAGGTGCGATCGAAGGTGATCAAGTTCATCAGCGCATCGCCGGGATGAATCGACGGCAAGCCCTGCTCGACGCTGAGCCGCGACACGCGCGCGTATACGTCTTCCGCGCCTTGCGCTGGCGACGTTTCGATTTTGTCCGCCGCGTGCGGATACGCCGCTTTCAATTTTGCGCGATGCACTTCCGCCTGCCATTGCAGGTACGGATATTCGTGCATCTCGTTGGCCCA
>DATBYP010000079.1:0-61611 GCA_036513675.1 Candidatus Acidiferrum sp. | reverse complement strand
TATTTCGCCCCCTCAAAACCGGGCGCGTCCATATTTTCAAGCGAGAGATAAAGATATTGCGGACAAGTTTCCGCGTACGCCGGCAAGCCGCGGTCGCGTGCTTCGCGAACTTTCTCCAGTGCCTCATTGCAGGAAAGATGCACGATGTAGACGGGCGCCCCCGCCATTTCCGCTAATGCGATGGCGCGCCCTGTGGCTTCGGCCTCAGCGGTAGTCGGGCGCGTCAGCGCATGATACTTCGGCGCGCGCTTCCCTTCCGCCAGGGCTTGCTGAACGATGACGTCGATCGCACCCCCATTTTCCGCGTGCATGCAGATCAAGCCGGAATGCTTCGCAGCTTGGCGCATGGCCCTAAAGATCGTGGCATCGTCCAGCATAAACACGCCGGGATAAGCCATGAACAGCTTGAAACTCGTCACGCCTTCGCGAACGAGCTGACCCATTTCTTCGAGCTGCGCGCTCCCGAGGTCCGTAATGATGCAGTGGAAGGCATAGTCGGTGACCGCTTTGGGCTGCGCTTTTTGCATCCAGGTGTCAAAAGCCTGTCGCAGCGTTTGCCCTTTGTACTGGATCGCAAAATCGATCAGCGTGGTGGTGCCGCCGAAAGCTGCCGCGATCGTGCCACTCTCGAAATCGTCTGCGCTGGTAGTTCCGCCAAAAGGCATATCGAGGTGGGTATGCACGTCAATGCCGCCGGGGATGACGAGGTGATTCGCGGCGTCGATCACGCGGCCAGCATTCTCGACGGGCAGCCCTGCACCGATTGCAGAGATTTTGTCACCCGCGATGCCGACATCCGCGACGGATGTGTCGGTGGCGGTCACTACCGTGCCGTTCCGGATAACGGTGTCAAAACGCATTTGCGCCCTCGACCTAAACTGTGGATTTGGAAACAGGCTTGTAGTGCGGAAGAACATCCTGAGCGTAGATGTCCAAGGTTTGTTCCTCGTCGCCGCACATCAAATATATGTTGAATTGCGTGACGCCGACCTTCCGCAGGGCTTCAAGCTTTTTGCGGTGCTGTTCGATGGGACCAACCAAACAGAAGCGATCGACGATCTCGTCGGTCACAAAATCCGCGTTGTCGCTCCCGACTTCACAATGATGCAGGTAGTCATACTTCCCTCGGTTTTTAACGAAAGACACCAGCGACTTGGGCAGTTCTTCCGGCTTGTATTTGGAAATCAGGTCCATCACGTGATTCGAGACTAGCGCGGGAAACCAGCGCACGCGTTCCCGCGCAAGCTTTAGATCCGCCGAGGCCCAGACAGGCGCGGCGGCCATGACTTCAATTTTGTTCGGGTCGCGGCCAGCCTCACGGGCGCCCTCGCGAACGAAGCCGAGGCACCACTCGATCAGGTCGGGATCAGCGAATTGCAGGATGACGCCGTCACCAATGCGTCCGGCTGTACGTAGCGCTTTCGGTCCATAGCCAGCCACCCAGACGGGTGGAGCCCCGCTGTTCGCCCATGGGAAACGCGTGCTCACACCGTCGAGCTCCACGGATTTTCCATTATTGAGCGAGCGGAAAACCCGGACGAACTCTTCGAGAGTCTCGAGCGTAGTGGGTTTCTTGCCGAGCACGCGGCGCGAGCTGTCTCCGCGTCCAATGCCTAGCTGCATGCGGCCGTGGGAGAAAACGTTCAGCGTGGCAAATAGGCTGGCGGAGACAGTGACGTCGCGAACGGCCGGATTAGTGACGCAGGTGCCGAGGCGCATATTTTTGGTGTTCGCGGCCATCAGCGTGAGCAGGGGAAATGGCTCCATCCAAATCACGTGGGAGTCGAAAATCCATCCATAGCTGAAGCCAGCGGATTCGGCTTGCTGGGTGAGGCTTACGATGCGATCGATCGTTAGGTCGGGCTTTATGGTTATGCCGAAATCCATTGCGCTCCTTTAACCCGCTGCCTGGGCGACCGCCCGAGATAAGCGAAGAAGCTGACCGCGAAACCGACGAACCATGCGTAATTGTACAAGACGCGAAGCAGCGGCACGGCCAAGCCGATGAAGGCGACGCCCGCGCCGGCGGCAAGTGCCGCGACGGCTTGCCAGTTGAACCCGCGTGAATATTCATACTGGCCGCCGCGGAGATACAAATCCTGCAGCGCCAACTTTTTCTTGCGCACGACGAAGTAATCGCAGATCAAAACGCCAGCAATGGGACCGAGAAACCCCGAATAGCCCACGAGCCAGCCGAAAATGTAGCTTCCATAATTGGCCATAAGCTTCCAGGGCTGCATGATGATGCCGACAAAACACGTAATTAAGCCGCCAGTGCGAAAACTAATGCGGCGAGGGGAGAGATTCGAGAAATCGTTAGCTGGAGAAACAACGTTCGCTGCAACGTTGACGTTGAGCGTGGCCATAAGCAGCGCGAGCATGGCGATCACAACCGCGAATGGATTCCCGAGCCGCGACAGCACGGCAACCGGATCCCACAATGCTTGCCCAAATATAATGAGGGTCGCGGAAGTTACGGCGATGCCAATGAAGGAATAGAACGTCATTGTCGCCGGCAGACCGAGCGCCTGCCCAATCATCTGGTCGCGCTGGCTCCGTGCGTAGCGCGTAAAGTCCGGAATATTGAGGGAGACGGTGGCCCAGAAACCGACAACTCCCGTGAGTGAGGGGATAAAGAAGTGGAAAAATTCACCGAAATTGTGAAATTTCGAGGGGGTTGCAAGCATTGGGCCGAAGCCCCCAGCCTTGCCCCGCGCCCAGAGAAGCAGCGCCAAGCCGATCAAAAGCAAAAAAGGCGCTGAGATGCCTTGCAGAAAACGAATCGTTTCGATCCCGCGCAAGATGACCAGAACGTTCAGCAACCAGAACGCTGCGAAGCACACCGCAGGACCGTAGCCGAAATGCCCCCAGCTTGGAACCAGCGCGACAAGCATCGCGTTGATAGCTTCGCCACCGATCCAAGTCTGAATGCCAAACCAGCCGCACGCGACGAGTGCTCGCAAAATCGCAGGAACGTTTGCACCCAGCACGCCAAACGAAGCACGCGCAAACACCGGAAACGGAATTCCGTACTGCGCGCCGGCATGCGCGTTGAGCAACATGGGGATCAGCACCAGCACGTTGCCCAGGAAAACGGTGAACAGCGCCTGTTTCCAGTTCATCCCGCCGGCAATCATGCCGCTGGCGAGCATGTAGGTCGGGATGTTCACGCTCATGGAGATCCACAGCGCCGCATAGTTGTACGTCCGCCAGGTGCGGCGCTCGAGCGAAACGGGAGCGAGATCCTTGTTGTAGAGCGAGCTCTCGCGAATAGTGTCCGCGGCTAGGGTACCCGTTGCTGTAGCGGCTGTCTCAGTAGATGTTGGATTCACGCTTGCGTCCGGTGAAGTCAATGTAAACGGCTTTAAGCTCGGTGAAGAAATCGATCGCCACGCGACCCATTTCGCGCATGCCCACACCGGTAGCCTTCATCCCGCCGAACGGAAGCTGCGCTTCACCGCCCACAGTAGGCGAATTGACGTGCGTGATGCCCGTTTCGATGCGGTCGATGAACTCGAAAATCTTCGCGGCGTCGTTGGAATAAAGCGAACTGGACAGCCCGTAGCGCACGGAGTTAGCCACATGCAGCGCCTCGTCAAAATTCCGCACGCGAATTATCGAGAGCACCGGACCGAAGATTTCCTCCTGCGCGATCGTGGAGTCAGCAGCGACGTGATCGAAAATTGTCGGAGCGACGAAATAGCCGCGGTCGTAGCTACCACCGCTAAGGCGCTCTCCGCCGAGCAGCAGTTTGCCTTCTTTCTTGCCGATCTCAATAAAATGCAGGTCGGTTTTCAGTTGCGATTCGTCGACTGCCGGCCCCATATCGATCCCGGGCTCGAGTCCGTTCCCCGTTCGGAGTTTAGAGGCGCGCTCGACTAGGAGCTCCACAAACTTGTTGGCGACGGATTCTTCGATAATGACCCGGCTGGTGGCCGTGCAGCGCTGGCCAGTCGATGCGAAGGCGCCGAAGACTGTGGATTCGACGGCAAGCGGCAGATCAGCGTCGGAGAGAATCACCAGTGGATTCTTGCCGCCCATTTCACACTGGCATTTTTTCATCCGCCGCGCGCCCTGCGCGTAAAGCTCGCTACCGACTTCGTTCGAACCGGTAAACGAAATGGCGCGTACATCCGGATGCTGTAGCAACTCGTCGCCAACCTGGCTGCCGGATCCGACGACCATGTTGAGGACACCTGCGGGCACGCCGGCCTGCTCGAAAATCTGAATCACTCTCGCGCCCGTGAACGCAGTGAGCGTAGCGGGTTTGAAGACCACCGTGTTTCCAGAGATCAACGCTGGAGCAATTTTCCAGACGGGAATGGAAACAGGAAAATTCCATGGCGCGATCGCGGCAACCACGCCGAGCGGCTGCTTCAGCGTGTACGCAAAATTCTTCGGCAGTTCGCTAGGCAGAGTTTCGCCACCTAACCGACGCCCCTCGCCGGCCATGAACTCCAGAATGTTGATCGATTTCTGCACTTCCCCGAGGGCGTCCTTCAGCGCTTTGCCTTCTTCGCGGGTCATCAGGCGCGCGACATCGTCCTTTTGCTGCTCCATCAACAGCGCCGCTTTTGCCAGCACGCGGCTACGCACCGGCGCGGGCGTGTCACGCCAAGCGGGAAACGCCGCACGGGCCGCCGCGATAGCCTCGCGCGCTTCTTCGCGCGTCGAGAGCGGCGCAAAACCGATGATCTCGTCGAGGTTGGCGGGATTGCGGCGCTCAGACGTGCCCGCGGCCGAGGATTCCACCCACCGTCCCTTGATGAAATTGCGGCAGGTTTGCGATGTTGAGACAGCGGTAGCCATTGCTTGCTCCATTCGTTTGCGAGGATTAGTCCGCAGCAGCGGCGTTCTCCGCCGCACGCGTGCGCGTGATTTCGCCGTAAGACTCCGGACGGCGATCTCGATAAAACTGCCACGTATCGCGGACCTGCTGAATTTCATCCAGGTTCAGGTCGGCGACAAGCAGCTCATCTTTGTCGCGGCTGGCCTGCGCCACGATTTTCCCGCGCGGATTGCAGAAGTAGCTTTTCCCATAGAACTCGCCAATTTTCCACGGCTGCTCTGTGCCGACGCGATTTATGGCCGCAACAAAATAAGCGTTCGCAACGGCATGCGCGGGCTGCTCCAATTCCCACAGATACTCGGAAAGACCGGCAACGGTCGCCGACGGATTGTAGACAATCTCAGCGCCGTTGAGTCCGAGAATCCGCGCGCCTTCCGGAAAGTGACGGTCGTAGCAAATATAAACGCCGACGCGAGCATAGCGCGTATCAAAAACAGGATAGCCGGCGTTCCCCGGCGTGAAATAGAACTTTTCCCAAAAGCCCGGATGACAGTGCGGGATGTGGTGCTTGCGATATTTTCCCAGGTACCGGCCATCGGCATCGATCACCGCGGCCGTGTTGTAGTAGACCCCGGCCATCTCCACCTCATAGATGGGCACCACAAGCACCATCTGGTGCTTTTTCGCCAGCTTCTGCATGCGCGAGATAGTTGGGCCGCTCGGCACGCGCTCGGTCAACTCGTACCAGCGCGTCTGCTGCTCGGCGCAAAAGTATGGACCGTAGAAAAGCTCCTGGAGGCCGAGGATTTGCACCTTTTTCTTCGCGGCCTCGGTAATCAGGCGCTCGTGCTTCGCGATCATTTTCTCTTTGATGTCGCCAAGCGACACCTTCTCCGGCGACCATTCGCAGCGAACCTGAATAAGACCGCAGCGCACATTGCGAGCCATAATGAACCTCCACAAGCGGTGCCGAAAAGTCTACTCCGCGGCTGCGCGGCTCACAAGGACTGCCCATATTGCAGAGGTAGATCGCATGCACGCCGGGCCAAAACATACTAAGATGCTCGGTCGAGTTTCGGGAGTTCACGCGGATGAAGACGATAAAAGGACCGGCCATCTTTCTGGCACAGTTTGCGGGCGACAAAGCACCGTTCAACAACCTGGAAAGCATCGCGCACTGGGTCGCAAGCCTCGGCTACAAAGGCGTACAAATTCCCTCGTGGGATGGCCGGCTGTTCGACTTGAAGCGCGCTGCGGAGAGCAAGACCTATTGCGACGAAGTGTCTGGTACCTTATCGCGCCACGGTTTGCATTTGACGGAATTGTCGACGCATCTGCAAGGCCAGCTCGTCGCCGTGCATCCAGCGTACGATATTGCGTTCGACGGCTTCGCGCCAGATTCCGTGAAGGGGAACCCCCGCGGGCGGCAAGCGTGGGCGGTGCAACAGTTGCAGTATGCCGCGAAAGCGTCCGCGAATCTGGGCCTTCGCGCGCACGCCACGTTTTCCGGAGCGCTGGCTTGGCCCTACATTTATCCCTGGCCGCAGCGTCCCGCCGGACTAATCGAAACAGCCTTTGATGAATTAGCCGCACGCTGGAAGCCCATCCTGAATGCCTTCGACGCAGCGGGAGTTGACCTCTGTTTCGAGATTCACCCCGGCGAAGACCTGCACGACGGCGCGACATTCGAAATGTTCCTCGAACGCGTTGCCAATCATGCGCGCTGCAACATTCTGTTCGATCCCAGCCATTTCGTTCTGCAGCAACTCGATTACCTTGAGTACCTGGATTTTTATCACCAGCGCATCAAAATGTTTCACGTCAAGGACGCGGAGTTCAATCCCACAGGACGGCAAGGCGTTTACGGCGGTTATCAATCCTGGATCAATCGCGCAGGCCGTTTTCGTTCCCCCGGCGATGGCCAGGTCGATTTCACGGGTATTTTCTCGAAGCTGACCCAATATGATTTCGATGGATGGGCCGTCCTCGAATGGGAGTGCTGCATTAAGAGCGCTGAGCAAGGCGCAGCCGAAGGCGCCCCGTTTATCGCGCATCACATCATTCAAGCCTCCAGCTCTTCTTTTGACGATTTTGCAAAGTCCGGCGCAGACCAGGCGGCAAACCGCCGGATGCTCGGTTTAGCCTAAATCCAAAATCAGGTGAAACGATGATCTCAGGCACAAGCGCGGGTGAAGGAAAGCGCCGCATCCGATTAGGAATGGTCGGAGGCGGTCCGGGAGCATTCATCGGCGCGGTGCATCGCATAGCCGCGCGCATGGACGATCATTACGAATTAGTTGCGGCAGCGCTGTCCTCCGACCCGGCACGCAGCCGTGCCGCCGCCCAGGACCTGCACATCTCGCCTGATCGCGCCTACGGCAGCTACACCGAGATGGCCCGCGCCGAACGTGCACGCCAAGACCGCATCGAAGCCGTCGCCATAGTCACGCCGAACAATCTTCACTACCCAATGGCCAAAGCCTTTCTCGAAGCCGGCTTTCACGTCATCTGCGATAAGCCGCTGACCACCACGCTCCAAGAAGCGCTCGATCTTGCCGCAATCGTAAAGCGTGCGGGCGTGATTTTTGGACTCACGCATAATTACACCGGCTACCCGATGGTTCGCCAAGCGCGCCAAATGATCGCCGACGGCCAACTCGGAAAAATTCGCGTGGTGCAAGTCGAATACGCGCAAGACTGGCTAGCTACGCCGCTCGAGACCACCGGACAAAAGCAAGCCGCATGGCGGACGGACCCGGCGCAAAGCGGCCCCGGCGGCAGCCTCGGCGACATCGGCACGCACGCCTACAATATCGCCTGCTTCGTCACCGGCCTGCATTGCCGCGAAGTCGCTGCGGACGTTTCCATTTTCGTCCCCGGCCGCCGTCTCGACGACAACGTCCAACTCCTGCTCAGGTTTGCGGAGGGAGCAAAAGGCGCGCTGTGGGCGAGCCAAGTAGCCACCGGAAATGCCAACAATTTGCGGTTGCGCGTCTACGGCGAAAAAGCCGGCTTAGAGTGGCACCAGGAAGAACCGAACGATCTGCAATTTGCAAAGCTCGGCGAAGCTCCGGAAACGCTACGCCGCCCCGGCCCCGGAGGAAACTCCCCCGCCGCGCACGCCAGCCGCATTCCCGGCGGCCACCCGGAGGGATACCTCGAAGCCTTCGCGCAACTCTACACTGATTTAGCCGAGCAAATTTACGCCCGCCGCGAAGGCCGCAGCCCCTCGGCCGCGTCCCTTCTGGTCCCCAACGTGGAAGACGGCGTCGAGGGCATGCGCTTCATCGCCGCCACGCTCGAATCCTCTAAGCGCAACGCCGCCTGGGTCAACCTGCACGCGAATTCAAAATGATTTTGGCTGGTGACGTACGGACATCAATGTTGAACGGAAGGCCCGACGCGGCATCAAGCCTTCCGCCATGTTAGCCAAAAGCGGGAACGGCCTAGCGCGTGGCCGCCTTCGCTTTGGCGAGTTCAGCAACAACGCCTAGCTGCTGCATAAGGCCCAGGGCGTCCCAGTTTACCCACCCTTCCACAATCTTTCCGTTAGCGAGTCGGCCTACGCTTAGTCCGGAGATAGCGAACTGCCTCCCCGTTGGCGCAATCCCGTTGAGATCGCCCTTATGGGTGCCTCGGCAAGACCAACGGGCCATCACCGCATTCCCGTCGGCCAGGATGTCCTCAACGGTTATTCGAAAGTCCGGGAAGGCAGTGCGATAGAGACTTGCTCTCTTCTTCTCGCTCTCGGGACCCCTCCCAAAATCGGGCGTGGAAGGATCGTGGTGAGTGTAGTTGGGGGCAAACAGCTCGTCTGCCACCGACAGGTTCCCCTGATTCCAGACTTCTTCGAACAAACGACGAATGACAGCCTTGTTTTGTTCTGACATGGGGTTTTCTCCTTTCAGAAATTCGAGATTGAAATTCGACGTAAATTCCGTGGAAAGCAATTCGGGACCGAGTGGCGTAGGCTGGAGCCCTGCCGTTTGGCGCGTAGTGTTGTACGTTGAAAAGGAGCTTAGGCCCGCCCGAGTCGAGGAAAACGGCGCTCAAGGGGGTACTCCCCTCTTAGGGCCCACGCTGAGCTGGCGTTAAAGGAACCGCGTTCGGACGACGAGGCGGGCGTTTCACCTCAACCGGCGAAACGTCGGCTGGATGTTGTTCTCCAAGAATGTGAGAGTCAAGCGGAATCGACGAGTTACCCTGTGCAAAAGCAAGAACAAAACAGCTGACGCAAAACGCGCCTCACCAAATCCGGCGCAAAAAAACAGCCGCCTGCAGCCTCGGATAGACTGTTTTCGCGGTTCCCCGCCCCGCCGCTCTCCTGCTAATGGACAGGGACCCTCGGACCTGGGCTAATTCCGTACCTCCGTCCAGTAGACCTCTGCACGTGCGGGCGCTAGCCTTCTTTCCAATAGAACAACATGGGGATACGAGAAGGGTCGGCTTCTCCCAATTTGGCGATGTGTCTCTTGGAGCGTCCATGTCCATTCCGGACTATGGCGCTTCGGCTATTTCCTCTTTCCTTTTTGCTACTTGCGGCCGGTTGCGGCGGCTTCGTTTCCAGCAATCCAGGCAGTCCCTCTCCTACTCTGCCGTCAATCGCGACACAGCCGCAAAACCAGACAGTAACGGTCGGAGAAACCGCCGCATTCACGGTAACGGTTACAAGTTCGACGCCACTGAATTACCAATGGCAGAGGAACGGGACGGCTATCCTAGGGGCAACGTCGTCCACCTACACCACGCCGGCAACCAGTACTTCCGACAATAACGCCGAATTTCGCTCTGTTGTCAGCAATACAGTAGGGACCGTGCTCAGTAGCACAGCCACGCTCACGGTGAGTGCGGCTCCGGTGACCCCTTCGATTACAACGCAGCCGATGAGTCAGGTGGTCACGGTAGGGCAAACGGCTTCCTTCAACGTGGTTGCCACGGGCACCACGCCGCTGAGTTATCAGTGGCGGAAAAACAGCGTGGCGATCGCCGGTGCGAGTTCGTCCAGCTATACCACCCCGGCCTCAACTATCTCCGACAACGGGGCGCAGTTCACTGTCGTGGTCAGCAACACAGCGGGGAACGTGACTAGCAGCGCGGCCACTCTTGCGGTGAGCGCGGCCCCCGTGGCCCCCTCGATTAGCACGCAGCCGGCAAGTCAAACCGTTACGGTAGGGCAAACGGCTTCCTTCAACGTGGTTGCCACGGGCACCACGCCGCTGAGTTATCAGTGGCGGAAGAACAGCGTGGCGATCGCCGGTGCGACTTCGTCCAGCTATACCACCCCGGCCTCAACTAGCTCCGACAATGGGGCGCAGTTCACTGTCGTGGTCAGCAACACTACAGGGAATGTGACTAGTAGCGCAGCCACGCTCACGGTCAACGCGGGCACCTCGCCGCTGCGAATCTCGACGTCCCAGCTTCCGGCTGGAACCCCCGCCATCGCTTACAGCTCCACACTCATTGCCAGCGGTGGCTCTGCACCCTACGGCTGGAGTCTCTTAAGTGGCGCGCTGCCAACAGGACTGACCCTGAATTCGGCTGGAACCATTTCTGGGACACCGACTGCAGGCGGAGTCTACGCTTTCAAGGTGCAGGCGAAAGATGCCCAAGGCGGCTCCGCCTCCGCGGACCTGAGCATCAACATCGAAACGCCAACGCCGAGTGTAGCGATCACCTCTCCTGCGGCGGGGGCAACGATCTCAGGAGTAATTAGCATTGTAGGTAGCGCGTCGGACATGGTGAGTCTAAATTTGGTACAAGTTGCGATAGACAACGGAAATTACTCGAACGCATCAGGAACGAACAGTTGGTCCTTCAGTCTTGATACCAATTCGCTCTCCAATGGCTTGCATACGATCTACGCTAAAGTCAGCGATGTAGCGGGTGCCACATCCGCCAGTTCGCCAATTACCGTTACAGTGAGCAACACGACACTCCCGCCGGCTTGCACGCTCTTTGCGTCACCCTCGGGAAATGACAGTAATTCGGGAACCGTGGCGACCGCCCCCAAGACCTTTAGGGGGGCGGCTGCAGCTACAACAGCCGGTTCGGTTGTCTGTCTGCACGGTGGCACCTATAACCTTACCTCCTCTTTTAATCCTCCGAATAGCGGCACGCCTTCATCGTGGATCGTCTACAAGAACTACGGAGATGGCGACGTCAACTTCGTCTGGACCGGCGCTGCAGATGCTTCTCCAATGTTCGGAATCGGGAGTGGAACCTTTCCTTCAGGTCCTGCGTATTTAGAATTCCGCGGGCTTAATCTCGATGGGCGCGGTAACGCCGGTGACGCCTTCTTTTGCCGGGCCGCTCATCACTTGCGCTTTATCGGAAACACAATGAGCAACACGGGAGGATCCGGGATCGGAACGAGGAACTGCGATTACCTTACAGCTGACCACAACATCATCAACCATAACGGGTACATGCCTTCCTCTACGAGTGTGCCTCAGTGGTACGGCTGGACCAGCGGCATTTCGTTCAACAGCAACCAGTGGTTCGATACTTACAGCGGCTTCCACAACGTAATCTCTAACAATATCGTTGTTGGAGAATATGACAGCTCTTCAAATCACAGCGACGGCAATGGCATCATTCTGGACCTCAGCAATGGATCCTATGACCCGAGTACAGCAAATACCCCGCCGGCACTGATCATCAATAACGTGGTCTACGGAAATGGAGGAAGATGTATCGTCGCTTACGTCGTGACTAATTTTTGGATTGTGAACAATACCTGCTACAAAAACAATCTTGACGCGGCACTGGGGAACGCGGGCTCACTCAGCAGCAATGACTCTCATGACGGCATCTTCGTTAACAACATCTCGTTGGCTTGGAATGGCAACAACCCCACGTACAGTCAAGGGGGAACAACCGCGAACATCAGCTACTATGCAGATCTTTACTTCGGAAGTGCCATTAACTTCACGTACTCCGTCCCATCGCAATTCATTCAAGCTGATCCACTGTTTGTCAACCCGCCGAGTCTGAGCGGGGGCCAATACGCAACGGCACTGGTGCCCTCTTTGCTCGGCAATGGATTGGCACTGCTTCCGCTCAGCCCGGCAAAGGGCAAAGGAATCGATCCCAGTACACTGCCGAACATGCCGCCCGCCATCGTTACGGACTTGCGGAAATACATCTACAGCGACATCAATGGCAAGCCTCGCCCGCAAGGAAGCTTCGACTTGGGGGCTTACCAGTTTTAGTTTGGCAGGATGAGGGACAGAAGAGGTGGGAGCTAAGCGAGGAGTGGCGCGCTCTGCGGATGCCTTGTGCGGAGTTGCGTCGCGAACGAGGTACATGCACCGCGCAGGCATCTCGCGATGATGTGGGTGTTACGTCTACTGCGGCGCTTCGACGGACGCCTTATTTTGTCGTAGGGCGGCGGGGGCCGATGAGGAGTCGATTTTCGGATATGCCAGAGGGGGAGCGCTTCGTGTTGCCGCTCGATGGTAAACTTCGACCGTTTGGCGTGCGATAGTCTCCGGAGAACACTCCAATTCAATCTTGTGTTTGGCGTTGACGCCCATTTGGCGACGCAGCGTCTTATCGAGCAGAAGTCGAACAAGAGCATCCGCTAGATTTGCGGCGTCTCGAGGCGCAACCAAATACCCAGTCCGGCCGTGTTCCACCATTTCCGGAAGCCCCCCCACGGTTGTAGCAACGACAGGCTTCGCTGCGGAATATGCCAAAGGAATCACACCGCTCTGCGAAGCCTCAATGTAGGGCAAGACCACGACGCTGGCGCGCCGAAAGTATTCGGTTGTTCGCTCCTCAGAGATAAATTCGTTGTGGACGATGAACTGTTCCGGATGAACCATCATCCGCGCGTACCGCGAGAAATCTTCGCCCTGGCCAGCAATCATGATCCGCACATTCGGGATTCGAGCGCTGATCAAGGGTTCGGCGCGAATCAGGTACTCCAATCCTTTGTACTCCCAAATTCGGCCATAAAAGAGAATTAGTTGCTCATCCTCTTCCACCGTAGGTTCCACCGCAGACGATGAGAGTTCCTGGCCAATCTGGATGTGAGGCATAAGGGAGATGTTCTCATTGGCGCCGCCCAACTGTTGCGTCATCAATCTCCGAACATGCTGTGAATGTACTATGAGTTGATCAGCGCGGCGGCGGACAAACATTTCAACCCAAAACGGAGTCTTCTGCGAAAGCTTGTCACCGGGATGCGGCCGGAAATCATGCACAGTGCATACCAGCGGATACCGACGCCACAACGGCAACGCCAAGTCAAACCAGGGATGAAAGCCTTGATAGTGAATCACGTCCGGTGCGAAATTTTCTATCTCACGGAAAACTCTCCGAATGGTCTGGAATTGTCGAAGAGGCTGGCGCAGCCTGGGACTTTGGAAGGAAAACAGCTGTACGGCGGCATCCAATTTTTCAGCGTGAGGAGCAGCGAGTCGTTCAGGCAGTATTAGTAAAACGTCAGTATGTCGAGAGACGGCGTTCGCCAAGCGGACACAATACTCCCCAAAATTGGAGGAAATCAGGGCGACGCGCAAGCGGGCTCTCGATCGCATAGGTCTTCTTCAGGTTTTCTGCGACAGCAGAACGATATACTTTTCCTTGAAGCCGCGTGGCCCGCCGGATGCGCGAATGGTAAGTACTAACAATGCTCCGCCGTAAATGAGCGTTGCCAAAACACCCCTCAACGGTCCTGTTTGATTCGTGGACATGGCCAAGTAAGCAGACATGCAAGCCGCCGCGACGACCGGCTTCCAGACAATTTTGCCGAGCGGGATGCCGGAGAGTAGCCGTGAAACGGGGATGTAGTGCTGAATGCAACCGGCCAATCTGTTCACCAGCAAAGTGAGTGCGGCGCCGCGCAGGCCGAAAAACTTGACCAAGGGCCAGCCCACCAACAGGTTGACCAGCGTGTCGACCATGACGATCCGCAGAGTGATTTTCTCCCGGTGAGTCGCCAGCAGCACTTGGCCGAGGACATTTGAGAATACTTGTAAGATCAGGGTCCAGGCGACGATCCGCAGTGCAGGCCCAGCCTGAAGAAACGCCGGGTTTCTGTACAAAACCGAGAGAAACCAATCACCGAGGAAGAAAATCCCCGCGATGGCCGGCAAAGCCAACATCAACAGTATCTCAACCGCTTGCATCGCAATACGTTTTAGATTTTGAAGGCCGTGCTCGATGTTCCGACACATTAGAGGGAAGATGCTTTGGGCAATGCTTTGATAGACCAGGAAGAGTGGGACCATGACTTGTGTCGCGGCACTGTAAAATCCCACTTGGCTCACCGTTGCGAGCTTAGAAAGAAAGAGGACATTCACACTGCCTTCGATGGCAAGCGTACCGTCGATGCCCAAAAATGTAATGCCAGACTGAAACGTTCTGAGTGCAAACGTAAAGTCGATCGGCGCGCATTGGGCAGGGAATCGTCGCAGCACGATCCAAGTCTCTATCGCAGCGACCGCAAAGAAAGAACCTAAAAGAATCAGGATGACAGTGTAAAGCCCTCGGCTCCTGGTGAGGAGCAGAAATGTTCCAACGATTTTGGCAATATTTACCGGCACATTGACCCAAGCGATGAAGTGCATTTTTTCCCAGGCCTGGAAGATGCCCTCGCAAACCGCTGAAATGGCAGTGGGAAATAGGCCCATGGAAAGAAGCAAAGCAACGAGAGTTGTAGACGCGGGATAATGCATTAAGTGAACGAAAGCAAAGAGTGCCGCGACAGAAATAAACGATGAGACCGTCACAATCATGCATGAATTGACGAAATATAAGCTCGTTTGTGACCGGTCTTTTGCCACTTGCCGAATAACGAGCACTTTCAAGCCTGCAATGGCAAAAACTTGGAACATGTAGAACAGGGAGAACGCCAGCGAAAGCTGACCGAACTCCTGCGCCCCGAGGTGCCGAGCGACCAGGGCGTACATGACAAAGCTCGTCGCCCGGTTCATTACGTCGCTCGTGAGTATCGAGAGTGCGTTACCGCCGGCCGTACGCAGGTTCAGGATCATCGAGAGATTCCAGTATGCTTTCTAGTTGTTAGACGAGAATGAGTGAGATGATTTGAATTCAAGGATTCAGACGATCGCTAGCGCGGGAATGACTGAGGAAGATAACTCCGCTCTCAACTACGGATGTGACTTCCGATGGACATGTAGCAGGAATTGGAAGGCCAGGAACTGAGGACACCCAGGCGTCAACGTCAGCGCACTGGACTGCGCTGATAAGCCCCCAGATCGGGAGTTCCTCCTTGAGGTCGCGCGGTTCCGTTGACATCAGCGTAGGCGTACTTCCTCAAGTCCGTAATGATCGTTTCTGACAGGTCCGGCAGAATGGCGGGATCAATACCTTTCCGGAGCGCCGGACTGCCTGAACCAAGCATCAGGCCGTTAGCAATCACCATGGGCGTCAAGGGCTCATAGTGTTGAGCCTTGTCTCTCGGCTGAAGATATGGGGGATCGCGGAAGATGGGATCTGCTTGGATAATCTGCGTGGGATCGGACACCTTTGCTTTTTCTGATCCACCAAAACACATGTTCCGGTAGTAGTGAATACCTTTCGTGACGTTTTCCTCGTGGTAGCAACGGCTAGCTGTGCTCCAGGGAATAGCGATGTTGTTGATTACGTATCCGTCGTGCGAATTATTCACGCCAATAGAGGCCGTGCGACCAATCGAGGTATCCCAGTTATTCTTGTAGCAGGTGTTGTTCACGATCCAAAAATTCGAAACGATATAGGCTGCAATGCAACGGCCGCCGTTCCCGTAAACCACATTATTGACGATGAGCGCCGGCGGCGTATTCGCCGAGCTGTCATTGTAAGTTCGATCGCTGAGATCGAGGATGATGCCATTCCCATCTGAGTGTTTGGAGCTCTGGTCCACTTCACCCGTGACGACATTGTTGGAAATGATGTTGTGGAAACCAGCATAGGAGTCATACCACTGATTGCTGTTCAAGGAGATCCCGCTAGTCCAACTATAGTATTTGGCATTCGTCCCCGCATCCGACGGAATGTAGCCGTTGTGGTCGATTATATTGTGATCGGCCATTACGTAGTCGCACTTAATCGCTCCGATGCCGGAACCTCCGGTATTCCTGATGCTGTTGCCGATGAAACGCAGGTGATGCGAACCGCGACAAAAAAAACCGTCACCCGCTTTGCCTCGACCATCCAGATTGAGCCCGCGAAATTCAAGATAGGCGGGATTAGAAGGAAAACTGCCGCCGTTCAGATCGAACATAGGGGCTGCGTCAGCAGCGCCGCTCCACACAAGGCTGACTGGAGCGTCGCCGTAGTTCCTATAAATGATCCAGGCCGAAGGCGTGCCGCTGGTCGGAGGCTTAAACGCGGAGCTCAAAGTGTAGATCCCACCCAAGAGACAGAGTACCGAGCCAGGCCGAGTGGCTGCCGCCGCGCCAAAAAAGGTTTTGGGAGATGTACTGCTGCCTCCGGAATTCTGGTCACTACCAGAAGGTGAAGCATAAAGCGAACATGGTGCCGTTAGCGAAGAAAGCGGCTTGTCGACATTATGCGTAGCAAATGAACGCTCAGGCCCGGACGCCAGAAGCAGAGCAGAGACCAGCAAGGCTCCGCAAGTCTGAAGTTTTCGTACACTCGAGCTGCGAGCAGGCAGCCGTTCGCAAGTTGAGTGATGTCCGGTCACGATCTCTCAGAGCAGATCAATGTTTCAGGTAAACAGCCTGTATAGATCTTCTCCGGCCCTTTCAGTAACCGGATCGGGCACCATGTGGTCCGTAAATCGGTGAGTCAGTTGAGCGAGCAGATCGCGCGTCTGTTTTTCCGCCAACGTTGGTGTGCCATTGGGCGCGTAACGAAGGAAGGAAATCGTCTTCTCTTCGGTGCCGAACTTTCGCTTGTATCGGACGAGGCCTTCCTGATCTATGTCGCTCAAACCAAAATCCAGGCATGCAAATCCTCGTGCTTTGCCGCGTTGAATTCCTTCCCAGATCAACAGGTCATTCGGTCGATGAGAAAGATCTGCGGGGAGAGAGGCGTTAAATTTGTAATACAACGTATCTTTCCACTCGATGAAAAAATCGCCAGCTACGATTTTGTCCTGGTAGAGAGCCACAAGAAGAAATCCATGCTGCGTGTCAACGAAATGACGCCAGATATTCTGGAAAAAGTTAAAGGGCTGGGCCAATAGTCCAAGTTTGTACTTGCGGATTTTCAGGTGCATTTCAAAAAATGCGCGGAGTTCGTCTTCCGAATTGGCAACTCGAACGACAAGACCCTCACGCTGGGACTTTCTAATTGCCCGGTGCGTAGAGTCCTGCATTCCGCGCCACAATTCGTCGAGTCCAGGCTTCAGATTGAGGCCGTGCCATTTCGCTTGTTTTACGAGAGCGAACCGCGAGTCCGCGAGAGGAAGGTTGTTATGGAGGCAACGTAAAGTGATTGGGCAGCGCTCGGACAAGAGGCAATCCATCAAGAACTGCCAGCATTGCTGGTCACTGACAAGAGGATCGCAATAGTCCGAGAAAGGGAGGGCTAGAATGCGCTCTCCCATCATGTCGGCAATACGGCAGAAAGGAATGCCCGCCTGAGGTTCTCCACGATCATTGAGCACAACATAAGCCGAGGCTTCCCATCCGTACGTGTCTGTCAGCACCTGGATCCAAGTGGGGGAATGAAACACACTGCTCGTGGTTCGTTCTACCAGCGCTCGCCAGATCGGGTCGGTGCGAGGATCTACGCGGACAATATTCATCTTCCTTGACCTTTCACCATCAAACCGAGCATAGGGCGGACGTCGTTCGCCTCTGGGATAACCGCCTGGCCAGCCTCGGCTGAGTTAGGGAGAACTTTCCGGTAGACGTCGAGAAGATTTGAGACGGAGTAGCGCCATGCTAGCTTGGTTTCGATGCGATGTCGTCCAAACGCACCCATGACCTTTCGCCTGCCGGCATCATCCATGAGTTGAGCCAGCGCCCTGGCGAATGCGCGCTCATCGTTTGGAGTTACATACACGGCGGCTTGCTGCGCGGTGACACGGTGCTCGGGCAAATCGAATGCGACAATTGGCTTCGCGCAGGCCATGTACTCCATGATCTTTATCATGGTGGAACGATTGTTGTACGCATTAGCGGGGTCGGGATCCACGCAGATATCCATCGCGGACAAATAGCCCCACAGTTCGTCGCCGTGCACGAGGCCGGTAAACCGCACGTAGTCCTCGAGACACAATTCTTGCGCAAGCTTTCTCAAGCTGGCGAAAGCGTCTCCATCACCCATGAGGACGCAATAAAAATCAGTTCTGCCGAAAGTGTGCTGCAAATGATGGAGCGCCCGCAGGAGGTAGTCGACGCCGTCTTGAAATCCCATCACGCCAACGAAGCCAATAAGCGTTTTTGACTTTTGTCGCAGAGCCAGGTCCGGCTGAATCGGGCGGCCACGCTGAACCTCGACGCCATTGCGTACGACGGTGATGCGTTCTTCGGGCACGTGGTCGCGTTCCACCTCGACGTCTTTGTAGGACTCGTTGGTGGCGATCACGTGATCGGCGACCATGCAAGTAAGTCTCTCCAATACAAGGAGGGCTCTGTAAACGATCGTAGAGCCGCCGTCAGAAAAACGAGCACGATACATCTCTGGGGATAAATCGTGATGATCGAAGACAAAGCGTTTGCCGAATAATTTATAGAAAGCGCCGATAAACACAAAGGTTTCTGGTGGATTATGGGCATGCACAACGTCGAAGCCCTCGCCCATGAACACCAGCAGAGATATTGCGAAGGACGCAGCCGTGGAATAGCCGTATTCCCAAAGGTAGCCCAGGAGACTGTTTACCGGCGATGGCGCTCTGAAACGATAAACGCGAACATTGTCCACGGTCTCACGCCAGCCCTGGCCCTCGGACGAAGGACAGATGACCGAAACACGGTAACCTGCAGTCGCCAGAGCAGTGGCCTCCCGGCGAACGCGATGATCCTGCGGGTAAGGCTGGTTCTCGAGCAGCATTAATATGCGATTATTTGCAGATGTCTTCATGGGGCTTACCGTCACGCAGACTCAGGGGTGCTTTCGGGAGATAGGTTGCGGCGCTGCGAGTAACCCCAGCGAGGTCGATCAGGATTTGATCGCCCGATAACAGCCGAGGGACGTTGCGAACAGCGTTGTCGCCATTCGCAATCACAACTACTTCAGATTCTGCAATAACATCCTGAAGAGAAGGACTGATGACCTTCGCGATGTGCGGCAGACCGCGGTCGAGAAAAAACGTAGTCGTGTCGTTTGGTCGTGCCCAATCCACATTCTCGTCGAAGATTTTCACCTTGTACCCTTTTCCGATAAGGATCTCGGCAAGATGGACGATTGGATTCTCACCTATATCGGCAGGGCCTGCCTTGATGCCGAGACCCAGAATCCCGACTCGCGACCTGCGGGTTTTTTCGACGAGCTCAATCGCATGAGAGACCTGGCTCTTGTTACTTAACAACACGGCGCTAAGCAACGGGCAATCGACGTCCTGCTCTTTCGCGCGATAGACGAGCGCGCGTAGATCCTTCGGCAGGCAGCTTCCACCGAAGGCAAACCCCGGTCTGAGATATGCCGCGGAGATGTTGACGCATTCACCCAGGCAAAAGTGTTCCATCAGTTCATGGCCGTCGATTCCATGTGCGGCGCACAAGTTTCCGATCTCGTTCGCAAAGGTGACCTTGACCGCATGGAATGCATTGTTTACATAACTGAGCATCTCGGCAGTCTGAAGCGATGTGCGGACGACGGGAGCATGAGTTGCTTGATAAAGCCGCCGAGCGGTGTCACCGCTTCTCGCATCCAGTTCGCCAATCACAATCGGATTTGAGTGGTCAAAGTCTGGACGTCCACTCCAGTCACTCAAGAGCAGCGGATTCATACATATGCCAAAGTGGTTGCCAGCTTGCCGGTCAGAGTGCTGCTCGAGTAGCAGGGTAAGCCTGCCTTCAATAGTTCCGGGAAGCACCGTGGTACGCACAACGACCAGATGGTAGTCCTCCTTGATGGCTAGCGCCGCTCCTATCTGCATGCAAACCGCATCGAGGTCTTGTAGGTTGAGGCTTCCATTGGCATTGCTCGTCGCTCCGACGCAGATCAGACTGACATCGGTGTCCAGCACGGCGGAACGCGGATCAGCCGTCGTTCGGAACCTTCCTGAACCTGCGGCTTCGTCGATCAAACGATTCAGGGCAGGCTCCAGAATTGGAAAGCGGCCAACACCAGCTAGCGCCATCCTTCGGGGCTCCGCATCGGTGCCTATAACTGTGTGACCATCGCGGGCCAAACACGCGGCGGAAACCAAACCGACATAGCCGAGCCCAAAGACGCTAACTCTCATTTTCTCCCTCTACTGCTTGGCGAGCCTCATTGTTGCCGAGACGGGGTTGCAGATTCAGCAGGTCAGCAACGGGCGACCGCTTCGCCATGGCGTGTAAATGGCACTTTCTCAGAACGTCCTGGTAGACCTCGATGACTCTGTGCGCCACGGCAGATGATTCCAAACACGCAATGTGCTTGCGTCCATCGGTTCTTCTTCGGTGGGCTAGAATTTCAACAATTCGTGCGGTGAATTCCGGGACGTTGGAATCGCAGACGTAGCAGTCTTTTGTGGAACCGATTAGCTGGCGAACATCGCCGACATCCGAGGACACGATGGGAAGATTGCAGGCCATCGCCTGTTTGACAATGTTTGGTGAACCTTCCTGATAGGACGGAAAAATCAGTGCATCAGAAGCGCTCATGTACAGTGCGAGGCGTTGCTGTGTCTCTTTGGACACAACCAGCAACTCCACGGAAGGATCTTGAGCGGTGACACAATCAGCTACGGCCTTGGCCAGAGGAAAACGTTTAACGCCAACTTTCGGGTTGGCGGCGAAAAGCAGGTACTTTTTGCCAGGCTTTAGTCCCAGCACCGTTCTAGCCTGCTGCCTCTCCGTCGGCTGAAAGACCTTGAAATCGACCTCATGGGGGATAACGTAAACATTGGATTTCTTGAGTTTGCAGGCCATTTCGTCACTCTGAACGATGGCCGCATCGACACTTCGAGCCAGCAGGCGGCCCGCACCGGCGATCAACGTACCCAAGCGCTCCCTCTCGCCTCTGCTGTTGATCCATCCGAGTAAGTCGCTCCCGTGATAGGTAATCACCACCGGTACTTTCCATTGCGTCCGCGCCACCATGCCCACAAGGCCGTAGTGGGCATGGACGAGATCAATGGAACTCCCAGCAAGGCGGCGCTGCAGCTGAAAGATCGCTTTTGGATAGATCAGTTTACGATGGCGATCTTTCAGGATCAGCATCTCTATGTCGACGCCCGCCTTCTTGAGTGATTCGGCTTGCGTGCGGACATATGACCCAAATGCTGGATTGTCGGCTGTTGGGTAAATGGCCGTTACGATGAGCACTTTCATTGAGCAAGCCCCCGGTTAGCGCGGTGAGGGTACTGATCTGCGGCCATCGGGCCGTTACGTGATAGATGAAAACGGATCCGCGCACGGAGCGGTCGTATACATCCTATGCATTGCAACGAGAAGACCGGCAAGCAACCAGAGTAACTGTTGAGTGGGTCGGCTACGGAAATGGTCGACGGTCAAGTGCACCATATGACCGGCAATGCCAGCCGTGATGCCGAGGGCGAGTGGCGAGAGGAGCCGGTCTTGGAACCTCCAGCATTGCCAACCCCTGCGCAACGTGCCCAGCAGAAATGCGATAAACGCCAATAGCGCACCAATTCCGGTCTCGGCCCAAACCAGAAGGTATTTGTTGTGAACGGCAAAAAGAAAGGTACGGCCATTACGAAACTCCGGGGTCAAATAGCGTTCCATGGCCAGTGTGAAATTATTGGCGCCCACTCCCAGCACTGGGTTGTCCTCGATGATCCGAGATGCGAGGTTCATCAGAGGAATGCGAGACTCCGCCGACCCGTTATCATCCCCGAACAGCCGAGCCGAGATGGCGTCGTGGAACGGCAAATATAGCAGCATCAAGATCGCGAAGATGGCAATGGGCAATTTGAAGGAAAGTCTGCGCTGACGCCACACGACTAAGCCAAGTCCGCCGATGGCGATGACCAGCGCAATCCACGCTCCTCGCGAGAATGTGAAGATTAATGCGACTTCGCCGAGTCCAAGTAGTGCTACGGCCAGCCCCTTGTACGCACGTCCCAGATTGCTGAATAGCAAACAGGCTGCGATTGCGAGCAATATGCTGAGGTAGGCTCCCGCAATATTAGGTACTCCAATCGTGCCGCCAACTCGTATCCACTCTCCGTTCGCGCCGGACTCGGTAAAAATATGGACTGGACCCAAGACGGTCGACTCCATGTTCGTGAATCTGAGGACAATGATCACGATGCTTTCCACGAGGCCGCCGATCAAAAGAAGTGACACAATAAACAGAATGTCTTGTCGGTTGCGAACAGTGTTGGCCACGTATAGGAACACCAGGTACAACTGCAAGAACAGGAAGAGCTCGAATAAACCGAGACTGACATCCTGTGCGACGAGTAGAGAGAGTGTGACGAACGCGAGGTATACGGTAAGAGGTCGATTGATATGAAGTGACGGACGCTGTCTGACATTTCTGTCTGCCAGTGCAGCCATAAACCAGGAGGCATACAACCCAACCAGCGCCAACGTTGTTGCCGAGATGCTTAATCCCTTGAAAGCGCCAAGCTCCGCGTCGGCTGGGCGATGGAAAAACGTAGTGCCTAATTGGAAGGGAATGTCGAGGATAACCACCGCGAAGAGCAGTTTCTGAACGTATTCGCGCCTCAAGACAACGTAGGGGCTGAGGAGCACCAACACAAACGACGAGAGCCGTAATCCGGACCGGCGTCGAGTGATGATTGGCAGCTCGCCGACGCCGCGAGGAAAGGCAGTGCCTGAGCCGCTCTCTTCGCAACGCAAATTTTCAATCATGTGGGCTTTTATTCAAGTTTCAACTTGACGGCGGGGGGCCGACAAGCAGACTGTCGATTTTGGCGGCAACCAGAGTCGGGCTAAATCTCCGTTTGGCGAGCCGGTTCACCACTCGGTAGGTCTTGCCCGTGCCGTCGGGATTGTTGAGAATCAGGCTCGACGCGGCCACGGCAATCTTGAGTTTGATTTTTCCGGGGCTGTCCGTTCCAAAGAACTGCAATCGGGGCAACCGCCAAAGCCCGGAGCGTTCGTCCGCCCATGTCGGTTCCGTCGTCATCACCATTTTGACGCCGCAACGAATGGCGTGTTGCGCGAGTTCTGCGGTGTAGTTCCCGTTCGGAAACGCAAAGCTGGAGCACGGTGCGTCGATTTCTTCGCGAACTTTTGCGATGCTCCTTTCTATATTGTCGAATGCCGCAAGCTTCGTTTCTCGAGTCAGGATGGCATGAGTAAACCCGTGTGCCCCGATGCTGAAGCCTCGTTGATGGAGACTACGGACCTGCTCCCACGTCATAAGGCCAACATGATCATCGTCCAAATCTGCTTCGACGCCGTGTTGCGAGCACGCACGCTCTACTCTGCTCATCAACAAACTATAAGGAAGCTGTTTTAGGATGTTGAGTTCCAAACCCGGCGGGACGGCGCCCAGCTTTTTCCGGAGAGCTCTATGGCGATCAAACCAGAGAGGCGTTTTGCAGCCAAGCGAACTCGAGACGACAAAAAATACGGCAGGTACTCCGAGCTTTTCGAGCTCCGGCGCCACTTTGGTCGCATTGCTGCGTTTACCGTCATCAAACGTAAGCAAGCAGAACGGCCGCTTGTTGCGGCGACATAGACGTTCAGGGAGCTCATTCAGTTGAATGAAGTCAAACCATCGACCAAGAACTTCGACATGCCGACGCGTTTCCTCCCGGTCGAGTGTGTGCTCATTGACAATGACACCGCCCGTCTTGAAACGTTGAACCAGCTCAAGGGTGAGCGTGCCAACAACATCTAGCATTTGACTAACTCGTTCAATCAGAACGCGCGCCTTCCCCACGGTGGCCAGAATAGGAAGTTGAGACCTGGAAGAACGCTCCAGCCTAGGCTACGGACGCCTGATGAGGCGTTGACCATGTAGCAGGTGCCTGCCTCGCGACACTAAACTCGCTTGCTGTTTCGGCAACTCTGCCTATGACTTCGGGCGTGAGTTCCGCATACATTGGCAGCGAAAGAATTTGGCGCGCATACTCTTCAGTGACCGGAAAGTCTCCCTGTCGATACCCTAAATCCCGGTAAGCCGGCTGCAAGTGAATTGGAATTGGATAATGAATCCCCACACTGATGCCGCGGCTCGCGAGATATTCCTTCATCGCGTCCCGTTGGTCGACCCGAATAACGTAAAGGTGCCAGACTGCTTCGGCGTGAGCCACCGCGTAAGGGGTCACGATTCCACTTTGCTCCAACAGGCGCCGATAGCTCTTGGCGTGCAGCCGACGCGCGTCATTCCACTCGTCCAGATGTTTCAATTTAACGCGCAAGACGGCTGCTTGTAGCGTGTCGAGGCGGCGGTTATAGCCGCGGAACATGTGTTGATATTTTTCCTTCTGCCCGTAATTTCGTAGCATTTCAAGGCGTTTCGCCACTGCTTGGTCGCCCGTTACCACCATGCCCCCGTCGCCGTAACCGCCCAAGTTCTTCCCAGGGTAAAAGCTGAACGCGGCGGCATGGCCCAGCGAACCTGTTCTTTTGCCTTTGTAGCGAGCGCCATGAGCTTGGCAAGCGTCTTCAATAATCACCAGCCCATGTCGCTCAGCCAATTGCACAATCGGATCCATGTCAGCCGGATGACCGTAAAGGTGCACAGGGATAATGCCCTTCGTGCGCGGGCTAATCGCTTTCTCGATTGCGGCGGCGTTTATTGTGTATGTGTCAGGATCGACATCCACGAGCACGGGAGTTGCTCCGGCATGGGAGATCGCAAGAGCCGAAGCAATAAAACTGTTTGCTGCGGTAATGACCTCATCACCGGGCCCAATTTCGTATGCGCGAAGGGCCAATTCCAGAGCCGAGGTGCCTGAGTCCACGCCGATGGCCCATTTTGCCTCGCAGAAAGAGGCGAATTCCTCTTCAAACAAACTAACTTCTCGGCCAAGAATAAAGTCGGTTTCCCTGATTACTCTTGAAACCGCTTCGTCGATTTCCGCTGATATCGTGCGATATTGAGCCGCGAGATCAACGAACGGTACTTGCGATGGCTGTATGTGCATATCGATCGTTTCTTTCCACCTCTATTTGTTGCCCTTTGCTTTCGATTGAGCGATTCGCTGCCTCAAGAACACGGACGACGTCTCGACCCTCCGCGCCGCTGCTGACGGGACGCTGCCCTAGCCGCACGCACTCCAGGAAGTGGCGGCACTGGTTCTTCAGAGGTTCCGTGGGCTTGATCCGCGGGCTGATAATGTCTCCATCCCGGATCTCGAAGCGAGACTCTCCATAGTTCAAAGGCTCCGCTTCTAAGGTACTTATGCCCTTTTCAAAAACTCGCACCTGTTCAATGCCGTTCAGATCGTTGAACACTATGCGCTTGTCACTCCGCACAATGACGACCTCGCGAGCTTTGTCCGGATCGGCCCAGCTGACATGTATATGACCGATGATGTTGCCTGGATAACCGAGGGAAATGAATCCCACATCATGACGGCAATTCCTCAAGACCTTGCCGCCCACCGCGCTCACCCACTCCGGAACGCTGTCTAACAAGTAGTTAAAAATGGCGATGTCGTGGGGAGCCAGGTCCCAGAGCGCATTTACATCGTGTCGGATCGGGCCGAGGTTTGTTCTGCGGGCGTATAGGTAATAGACTCGCCCCTGGCCAGCTTGCACGTACTCCTTTACTTTTTGTATGCCGGCATTGAATACGAACGTGTGACCAACCATAAGAACAGCCGATTTTGACTCGGCCAAGGCCATCAACTCCTCGGCATCTGCACTCGTTGTCGTCAACGGCTTTTCCACAAGAACATGCTTTCCGGATGACAAGAGGCGGCGCGTGACGTCGTAGTGCGTTGTAGCTTCGGTGCAGACAACGACCGCGTCAATTTCAGGATGCGACGCCACGCTTTCGATGTCTGTAGTTAGGTCCACACCGGGGAATCGCCAGCCGATTTCATTCAAACGGTCGGAACGCTCGTCACAGATCGCGACCAGACGCGCCTCCAGCAACTCGTTGAAAATTCGAACGTAGTTCATTCCCCAGTAACCGCAACCGACTACGGCGATTCGCAACGGACTTGCTATTGGGGGTATCGCACTCACTCCGAGGGTTTGAATCGTAGAGCTCATTCCGCACCTCTTCCGCACAGGACAGCTGGAATCGTTAGAAGCAGAATCTGAAGATCGAGCCACAGGGATGCGTCCCTTATGTACTCGAGGTCCATGTGAATCATTTCCTCGAAGGAAACTTGGCATCTCCCGTTTACTTGCCAAAGCCCGGTGATCCCGGGAAGGGCTGTCAATCGTTTGTGATGGCCAGGACGGTAACAGGCCACCTCATAGGGTGGAACCGGACGAGGCCCGACCAAACTCATCTGCCCCTTTAAAACGTTGAACAACTGAGGCAGCTCATCCAGACTTGTGCGCCTCAGAACCCTTCCGATTCGCGTGACTCGAGGATCATTGGTCAGCTTGAATTTTCCGCGTCCCCCATTATTGGGTTGCACTCGTCCTTCAACAAAGTCCCGAATGTAGGCTTCATGCGCGGCTGAATCTGCGTTTTGAACCATGGAACGGAACTTATGCATACGAAAGTTTGCTATCACCCACTTGGCTTCGCCGCGGACATGCAACCGTTTGACGCCCACACGTTCATGCGTAAAGAAAACAGGCCCGGCAGAATCTATTTTGATGAGCAGTGCGATCAATAACAGCAACGGCAGCAAAAAGATAAGCACCAGGGCTGCGAGGCAGAGGTCCATACAGCGTTTGCAAACAAAGTAGAGCTGTCTTTCCGAGACGACCGTGGAAAATGAACCCTCGTTTCGCCCTCCCCACGATTGTGGTATTGCCATTCGTTCCCCTGCGACTGAGGTGGGAACTTGCACGATGTCTTTTGTGGCCATTCCTGTGAGTTTTCGTACGTTCTGTCGTGCCCTGACAATAACAACGCGGTGTAATCTGCCGGGCAGTGCTTTGCTAAAGGCTGCTCGAATGGAGCGCTCGTGGGGTTCCACGTGTCCTTACCGGAATCGATTTCTAAAGGTTGTGATAAATGGCATCGGGGATGGGGAAAGTGCGGTTGTTCAACACAACTCCGAACACCCGCGCACCCATGACTTGGAGCTCTTCCATTACTTCGCGCACCGTTTCTCGCCTTGTGGAGTTTGCCTCCACGATTAACACGATTCCGTCAGCAGCAAGGCTGTGGGGAGCCGGTACTCGATCGAAATAGAGCGGAGAGCTGACAACCACATATTTGAACAAGGTGCGCAGCTCCATCATTCTTGATCTCAGGCGTTTTGAAACTTCGGGAACGCTTAGCTGGACCGCCGCGGAACCACTTGGTATTACCCAAAGATCGCTCTTTGAAAGATGCACCGCGCAATCTTGTACCGGACCAGGCCCCACAATGGCGTCTGAAAGTCCCCTGCAGTTCTCGACTCCAAAATAGCGATGGAGAAAAGGTGACCGAAGATTCGCGTCAACTACGCATACGGGACCTTCCGAGCGTGCCGCTAGTACCTCGGCGCTGCGCGCAGTTATCGAACAGGCGTCTGCTTCGCTTTCCAAACTTGAAAACAGAACAAGCTGGGGTGTGCTCTGAGCATTTAGCGGGAAGATGCGCTGAACCAACTTCACTTCCTCTCGATACCTGATCGTCTCCAAATCACTGCGATGCTTGATTCTTCTCGGGGCCTCCTGCTCGAAAGTTCTGATCTTTTCCTTAGTCACTCCCGGCCGGATTTGCAACGGTTGGTTCTGTGGCTCAGCTTCCTGGCGCGGTACCTCTTGACGCAGGATCTCCCGAGCGGGAGTCTGCTGGCACTCCACGGGATCGAGGAGAGTGGATGGACGATCGGACGTTTGGAACAGACCTTGTTCCTTGCCCATTTTTTGAAGCAACATTGAATTTTTGCTCATAAATAGAAATGCCTGGTTACAGAAATCGAAGTTTGTTACTCGTTTTAATTCAAGGGACGTACCGGCAAGCGGATCTGCTGCCCCACCTCGATGCGGTCTACGTTCGTCAGATCAGGGTTAAGTTTGCGCAGCTCGGCGACGGTTGTCTCATCGTACCGGCCCAGGGACAATACGCAGAGGTTCCAAATCGTGTCGTTTGGCCTCACTACATACGTTACAAATTTGGACGAACCAGCATCGTGGCTAAAGCCTATGGAACTGTCGCCCTTCGCCGTAGCGAATGCCATTGACTGTTCCGCTGGAGTTTGCGGCGAAAGGTTCGCTGCAGAAGAAGAATCAATCGCTCTCGTCCCGATATGTGCGCCGAAGTACGTACCCAGGCCGCCCAGTAACGCGGAAAGGACTGCCGTCTGCGCGGTGCGGCTTGCGAGCATGCTGTCTCTCCACCATCGGACGGAGAACTGAGGGGTACTTGTAATCGTTGGCGTCGGCCCTCGCAAGATTCGCGACTTCTCAACAAAGCAGTTTAAGGACAAATCATTCAGCGCTTCCTGCACAATCTCCGGGCCAATTCTCTTGCATCCCATGGCGCAGGCGAGCGACATCGCATTGAAACAAATGTTGTTGATGTTCCTCGGAATACCGCGGCTAGCTTTCGCGATGAGTGCCACCGAGGCAGGGGTAAACACCTCGGGCCCGTCATAGCCTGCGATTTGAAGCCTGTGATAAATGTATTGAACCGTTTCCGATACAGGCAAATGGCTTAGGCCCGTAAGTACAGCGATGCGCTGGCTTAATTGAGCCAAGCGCGGATTCTTCAGTTTGCGTGCCAATTCCGGCTGCCCAGCGAGGACGATTTGGAAGAGTTTTCGATCGGAAGCCTCGAAGTTCGAGAGCAAGCGCACGGTTTCCAGTGCTGAGTCTGAGAGGTTTTGGGCCTCATCGATAAAAACGACTACACGCCTGCCCGACTTCGCCTCAGCCAATAGAAACTGATTTAATCGCGAGTGCAATTGCACAAGGTCAGCTTCCTGGCTGTCGATTCCGAAAGCTTCCAATAGGTAACGAAGAAGCTCCCGGGAATCGCACTGCGTTTGAAACAAGAAGGCGCTGCGAATCGAACCCTTCAGGCGCTCCAGCAGCTGGAACAAGAGTGAAGTCTTGCCCATCCCGGGTTCCGCGATTAAGGCCAGAAATCCACGCCCCGTCTCGATGCCATAGAACAGAGATGCCAGCGCCTCCCGGTGGCCTGGACTGAAGTAGAGATATTTTGGGTCCGGGCTAATTCCGAATGGCTGCTCGCGCAATCCGTAGAAGTCTAGAAACATGGCCGTCACTCACCATTCCTTGGAAAGGCCGCGAGCACTGGGCTTCCCAAAAAGTCCTGCACCTCTTGAGGCGTGCGGAATGACGGGTCCCGATGATCGACTACTAACCCCAACACTACGCTCGCCAAGCTCGCAAACAGCGTGCCGAGAACCACGAATAGGAGACTCCGACCTTGCGACTTGAACGGCACCGTTGGCGCCTCAGCAACCAAGACGTTCGAAATGCGTTGGCGGTCCAAGGCGTCGGAAATGCGCGCTTCCTCTTGCTTGCGCAGGTAAAGCAGGTAATTTCCCTCATTCGCTTTGGCGGCGCGCAGCATGTCCTGCTGCAGCACCTCCTGTTGGTCCAGGCGTTCACTCTTTGCTCGATAGGAGCGGATCATGGCGGAAGTGGCCGTTGCGCGCGCCTGCAAGGCCGCGAGATCGGTGTTGGCCTTGGCGAGCTCGGCGCGAAGCGCCTCATAAGTGGGGTCACGGTCCGTTGTTTCATCCCTGAGTGGTGCCTTCTCAGCCGCGGCAATAGCGTCGCGCGCCTGCGCAATCTGTTGTTCCACTTCTTGCACGGGCCGGTAAGTCGGCTCGAATCTTGTCAGCAATGCGCTGCGTTTCAGCTCCAGCTCCAGGAGCGCCGATTTGAGGCGTTCCATAAGTTGCGGATTGTCCGAAGTGCGGACTTGCGTTGTGTGGCGGGGAGAAAGCGAACCGAGTTGTATCTCGAGGGTTTGGATTCGCTCCTTCGTCTCGAGAATTGCTGCCTGAGTTTCCTGCGATGCAGCCTCAAACTCGCCTAATTTATGAATCGTGATTTCCCTCGTCAGCGTCGGAGAGACGACGCCTTCGCGCTGTCCGAAGTTGGCCAGCCGTGCCTCGCTCTTCGCCAAAGCGTCGCGGTATTCCTCGGCTTGCTGATGAAAGAAGTCAAATACCCCCGGCGCTCGATGCATAGCCAAATGCTTTTCGAGATAAAGGCTCGAGATTGTGTTCAGCACTCGCGCGGCTTGGTGTGGATCGGCCGCCTTATAACTGACACTAATCAGGTTAGTCAGCTTGATAGGACGAACGTCGAGATTCTTTTCCAGAGCAAGAACCGCGCGAGAAATGTTTTCGTCGGCTACAGTCCCCGAACTATCGTCACTGGCACGCAGGATCTTGCTAGCGATCGAAATCCAGAAGGAGTTGCCTATTTCCTTCTGAAGATCACACGCGACAACCACTTTAGAAAGCAGGTCCTTTGACTTCAGAAGTTCGGCTTCCGATTCCAGTTCTTCCTCACTTACTTCTGTTCGAAACTGTTGTGGTGACTCACGTTCCACGGTGACAACCGACTCGGCGCGCTCATGCCTCACCAGAATTTTCATTTGCGACTCATATTGCTTCGGCAGGATAAGCGCGATCAGAATGACCGCTGCCAAGACCCCGAAGAATGTTTTGATAATTATTCGCCGCTGGCGAAAACCAATTGCAAGAAAGTCGCGGGTCGTATTGTGATAAATGTTGTCTTGTGTCCGCGTGTGCAGGTCTCGATTAATCATGGATCAGAACCTCACTTTCTCCGGTTCTTGCTAATGGATCACCGGGCTTGCATACATTCCCATCGACGATGAAGGTATGAAGCGCTGAATCTTCGAAAACGTGTTTTTCGGTACGTACAGAAAATCGCCGGCCTGCAGGTAGGCATCCTCCTCCAAGTTGGCGTCCTTGAGCATTTTCTTCAGGTTCAACCGTTTGACCTGCATCCAGCCTTTAGGCACACGATGAAACAGCAATACCTGCGAGTGCTTCGCCGACTCTCTAAATCCCCCCGCGATGGCCACCGCTTGCGCCACGCTAGTTTCGTCCCGCAGATCGAACTTTCCGGGGTGCCCGACCTCACCGCCGACGATAAAATAGGGCTTTTCAAAATCCTTTAGCCCGATGTTTATTACCGGCTCGTGCAATACGCGGCTGTAGGCTATCCGAATCGACTTGGAAACGTCCGGCAGCGTTTGCCCCTCAACGCGAATATCTTCCGCCCCGCGCAGCGTAATGTAACCGTCTGGCTGTACCGTGACGGTTTGATTGAATTCCGGCGTGAAAGGAAAGCTCAGTTCAAGAACGTCAGCGGAGTGCAGTTGATAGCGTTGATAGCGATGCTGCAACATGGGCAACCGCTCGCTCGCGGGATTTTCAGCCCCGCTCTCGCTAATTTCTGGAATCGAACTGGTTCCAGCAACACCGCCTGATGTTTGTGCGGGGGTGGCACTTGCTCCCACTAGCCAAATCATTGCAATGACGCCAGCCAGAGTTTTCATAACTAGGGTGCTCCTTGTATTTCCACGTCTCGCTCCCCGTTCCGCCCTTTGCAATTTGGCTAGCTCTCGCGTCCGCAAAACCAAACGCAGGAGTCTCTTCCGAACCAACGGAACCGGTGCGCTCGCTTGCTTAGAACGGGAGTTGGACCCAAGGGCGAGGTTAACTTCTGCCGCCGTGCGTCGAAGCTACCGCCAGAACAGTCCCACTAGCTGGCGACAGGGTGAAATGGCGCCCGGCGAAATTTATCCGAGCGCGTCAGGACACTGCAATCGATCGGCCAGAAAATAGCCGTCAAATAATCAGAGAATTGGGCATTTTGATTCCGCCGCACAAAGTGCATTCGGTAAGCTGTTGCATGAAATCGGTACGAAAGTACGTGTAGTCTTCTTCGTCGCGCCCGTTTCGCAGGGGCCTGGAGAACACATTCGGTCGCCGGAGACTTTCCAACTGGTTCGTATCTTCAGGTATTACCCCTACATTGAAGCAGGGCTTCCCCTTGAGGAAACTGCAGTGACTACTGGATTGCACCCTATGCAGGGAATCGCTAATGTTGCCCCAGCCTCGAGCGGATTCCCTCCCCGTGGCGAGCTCTCGCGATCGCCCCCGAAGCGAGAACTCCTTAATTTAGTTAGGAGTCCGAGTTACGCATATAGTGGCCGGAAGCAATTGAATGATCGCTGACAAGGGCTTGAGACAAAGCCCCACTTACGTCGGCGACTCATCTCGCCCAGGCGGAAGCCTGTCGTGCCGATTGTCTTGGGGCAGATGCCCTGCTTTAGGCCTTCTTTCTCTCCAGCCAAAGAAGCTCTTTTTAACTTCCCTGGACTTGGCGGTTAATCCCAGAGGTGAAGCGGAATGCCTATCGGTCGGACCCTGACGACACCCTCGCGCGACATTTCAATGCACACCGACGACGATTTCTCCGAAGAGCTTAGCAACGGCTTTGTCTTTCCCGCAGCTAGCCCCGCCATGGCCAGGATTTGTTCTTCGATTCAGCAAGTCGCACGCGTAGATGTTCCCGTCCTGCTCCTTGGCGAGAGCGGAGTCGGCAAGGAAGTCGTGGCTCGCCGGATTCATCAGTTATCCAACAGAGCTCACCGCAGCTTCTTGAAGGTGAACTGCGCCGCTCTACCGGGAGAGCTATTAGAAAGCGAACTGTTTGGCTACGAAGCAGGAGCGTTCACCGGGGCTGTCCGCGCCAAACCGGGACAATTTGAACTGTGCAATAAAGGAACCATCCTTTTGGATGAGATCGGTGAGCTGCCGCCTAGCTTACAAGCAAAGCTTCTGCACGTCTTGCAGGGTGGGCAGTTTTCAAGGCTGGGGGGCCGGTCGCTGATCGAAGTAGACGTGCGCATTGTTGCCGCAACCAACGTGAATGTTCCACAGGCACTGGCAAACAAACAGCTCCGTCAAGATCTGTACTACCGCTTGAGCGCCCTGACAATCCATCTACCCCCGTTACGCGAGCGCCCCGAAGAAATTCCCGTGTTTCTCAGATATTTCATGCTGAGATTGGCCGCACAGTTCGGATGCCCTCCCAAGCCCTTTTCTGACCGGGTTCTCAATGCGGCCGCGTGTTACGCTTGGCCGGGAAACGTTCGCGAGCTGGAAAATTTCGTCAAGCGCTTTTTAATCCTAGGCGACGAAACCCTGGTTCCTGCAATCCTGGAGAAGACTAAGGGCACCAAGACTCCTGATGTCCTCGACCGAGAGGTTCCGCCGCAGAGCCTGCCCAATACCGTATGGTCGCTGCGAATGGTTAAGGCCGAAGCCGAGAAAGAAGCTATCTTACTAGCCCTGGAGCAGAGCAAGTGGCGACGCAAAGATGCGGCGAGGAAGCTCAGAATCAGCCTCAAAGCGTTATACAACAAGCTGCGGCTTTATGGCATAGACACGCAGGATTACAACCGGGTCGTCGGTTTTCCGTTGACCCGCCCGTCTGCACCGCCTGGCTGATCGGCCGTCACGGAAAACCCAGTCGTTCCTTGCCGCACGTTGCAGAACAAAGTCCGCAAGCAAGTTCATCCCAGCGCAACATACCCTGAGGGAGTTCATGTCAACGACAGCCACAGTTGCGCAGGCTACAGTGCCCGTGCCGGTTTCCGTGCCGAAGTACAACACCAATGTCGGTGCGTTGGTGATGGCAGCCGATTATCGAGGCCTGGGAGTAGTCCGGAGTCTAGGCCGGCGGGGCATTCCTGTATGGGTGTTGAAGCAAGGCGGGCATCTCGTGGCCTCCACTTCTCGGTACGTTCGTCGCAACGTGCCGTGGCCGGCCGCTGACGACGGCAAAGAGATTGATCTGCTCCTCGATCTCGCTAAAAAACACGGACTAAAGGACTGGCTGCTTTTTCCAACCGACGACCACGCTGTCGGATTGATATCGCGGCATCACGACGTGCTCGCGTCTCAATACCGAATCAGTGTGCTGCCCTGGGACCAGTTGCAATACCTGTGCGACAAACGTTTGCTCCATCAGACCGCACATGAACTTGGCATTCCTCAGCCGCGGACAGCATGGCCTCGCACCAAAGAAGAGCTCCGCGAACTCGATTGTCCATTTCCCGCCATCCTGAAGCCGGCGACCAGGCTCCGACGTAACAATCTTGCCGTCCCAAAGGCATGGCGTGTCATGGATCGTGCGTCGTTACTTGCCCTCTATGATGAAGCGTCTGCCCTAGTAGGGCCCGGGAATTTGATGGTTCAGGAAATTATACCCGGAGTGGGAGAGGGGCAGATTTCCTATGCGACGGTCTGCAGCGATGGCTATCCCCTCGCATCTATCGTGGCGAGAGAGAAGCGCCAGTATCCTAGAGATTTCGGTCAATTCAGCACGTTCGTTGAGTCGGTGGAGGAACCAAAGGTAATTCATTCTGCGGTTCGGTTGCTCACGTCACTGCGCTTCACCGGGCTCGTCGAGATTGAGTTTAAGCAGGATCCCCGTGACGGCGAATTCAAGCTGCTTGACGTTAATCCGCGCGTTTGGGGCTGGCACACCCTTTGCCGGCGCGCTGGCGTAGATTTCCCGCACCTCCTTTGGCTGCTTATGCACGGTCAGACCTTCCCCGTCGTCCACGGCCGTTCCGGCGTGCGCTGGATGCACACCACGGCTGATGTGCCGGTCGCATTACAGGAAATTCTCAAAGGCCGGCTTTCGCTCCGCTCGTACCTGCGCTCCCTCCAGCACCCCCGGGAATCTGCCCTCTTTGCGTGGGATGATCCGGCACCGGGACTACTAGACCTGCCCCTCTTTGCTTGCGCGCTCGGCAAGAGGATGCTACAGCGAGGCTCATAAGTCGTCCTCGAACCTCGCCGATTCCAACAGTCGGTCGCTAATTCATTGAAGAGATTGGCTGGGAGGCCTGGACTCGAACCAGGATAGCCAGATCCAGAGTCTGGAGTCCTACCAATTGGACGACCTCCCAACTTCCATTGCTTTTCATTATGCCATGCGGGTTTCATTTGGACCAAACGAAGCGCAATAAGTCGCTTAG
Organism: Candidatus Acidiferrum sp.; assembly: GCA_036513675.1. Taxonomy (GTDB): domain Bacteria; phylum Acidobacteriota; class Terriglobia; order Acidiferrales; family UBA7541; genus Acidiferrum. The sequence goes on along the minus strand of DATBYP010000079.1, from coordinate 26,675 downwards.
GTCGCTCGAGACACCGGCCACAAAGCGATTGTTCTCACAGTCTCGAACCCCATTCGCTCGTACAGAGCGATTGCCCCGCGGTTAATCACGTTAACGTGTAAGAACGACTTGAACTCCGCGCGGGCGTGCTCTCGCAAAAGGTAACTCATCAGCCTGTAGGCATACCCCTTCCCAGTGTGTCCAGGATGGGTAACGACCGCGCTGATTTCGCGCAACCCGCGTAGGCACAACCGCTCGCCAGCCATCGCCACCAATTCTCCACTGACACGAATGCCGTAGTAGTTCCCCATTTCATGCGTCCGCTCGCGGAAAAAACCTGGAAATGCCAGTGTGGTCAGCGCCACCATCGCGCTCGCATCTTCGAGCCCCATCCGCGACATCTGCATTTCCTCGCCGCCAGTTTCGACGGGCAGGCGCAACGGCCCGAGCATTTGATAGCAGTGCAGAGGCGGTCCTACCGCGATGTCCTTCATCGCCGCGGGCTGCGCACCAATGAGATAGACCTGTTCGTCAGGCGCCAACAACTCTGCCAGCTCCGCCAGGCTTTCTTCGCCGTCGTCTGCAACAGCCGCGAACGGAACCACCTCCGCAGGGTAGCGCCGAGCCCTCCCTCGGCCAATGGCAAAGCGCGCGTGCTCCACCTCAAGCGCATTCCAAATTGGATCAAGAAGGGGATCCTCACTCATCATTTCTCCGCATGCTCAATACCGTCCGCATTCTGAATGTTACGCTCGACCTGCGTCGAATATTTCCTGAGAACTAATTCTCCCGCTGGCTCGTTCGGAAACGCATAACTTTTCGGTCCTAATGACCGCCCGACGCCGCTGCCCCTTTGAATCTTCGAATCAGAAACACCAGCGGAACTCCCATCAGCACGAACCACCCCAGCGCGGTAAAGCAATCCATGAACGCCAGGTAGGCAGCTTGGCGCTGCAGCAGGTTGAACGTCTGCGCCTGCGCGTGAACCACGGAGTCCGCATGAGTGAATCCATGGGTAGAAAAATATTCAGTGAGGTTGCCGATAAATTTCTGATATCGCGCATCGAAAGGAGTGGAGTGCGCCACCAAAACCGTTTGATGATATTGTGTCCGCCGCGCCAGCAGCGTCGTGACAAACGCAATGCCGAAACTTCCTCCCTGGTTTCGGAACAGATTCGTCAAGCTGGAAGCTTTATTGTTCTTGTGCTTCGGCAAATTAGAATACGCGAGCTGGCTCACCGGCACGAATAACGTCGCGATCCCGAGCCCTTGCACCGCCCGCGCCCATGCTTCGTGCCGATAGTCCGTGGCCAAAGTAAAGCTGGCGTAATACCACATGGCCACCGCGAAAACGAAAAATCCAAATCCGATCAGCCGCTTCACGCCAACTTTGGGAAGAATCCTCACCACAACGGGCGCCAGCATCACGATCACGAAAGCGCCGGGTCCGAGCACTAACCCCGCATCGGTTGCCGTGTAGCCAAAGAGCCGTTGCAGCATCTGCGGAATGAGCACCGTCGATCCATACAGTGTGAAACCGAAAAGAAAGTAAAAAATATTGGCCAGCGCAAAATTCCGGTCGGCTAACAATCGGATTTCGACGACCGGGTCAGGATGCCGCCACTCCCACGCAATGGCAAACACCAGCGCGGCCATCGCCACCGCAAAAAAGACAATGATAAAGTTGCTTTCGAACCAGTCCTCCGTTTGTCCCCGATCGAGTACGACTTCAAGGCAAGCAAACGCCAAAGCCACGGAGAAAATTCCCCATCCGTCGATCCTCAGCCTGCCGTCCTTGCGCGCCGACTCCACTTCGCGCGTGAACTCCGGCGGGTCCGACAGCAGCCGGCTGGTGAGCAGCAAAGAGATGATGCCGATTGGAATGTTGATGAAGAAAACCCATCGCCAGCTCCAGTTGTCCGTGATCCAACCTCCCAAAGGCGGCCCGATCGCCGGTGCGGTCACAATGGCCATGCTGTAAAGAGCAAAAGCCGCAGCCCGCTTCGCTGGCGGAAACGTATCCACAAGGATGGCCTGCTCCACTGGAGCCAATCCTCCCCCGCCGACTCCTTGCAAGACTCGGAAGAAGATCAGTGCACCCAGGCTCGGCGCAAAGCCGCACAGCAGCGAGCTCACCGTAAAGATCGCCACACAAATCATGTAGTAACGCTTGCGTCCGAAAATCCGGCTCAGCCACGCGGAGAGCGGCAAAACGACCGCGTTGGACACCAGATAGCTCGTCAGCACCCAGGTGCTTTCGTCCGCGCTCACCGCCAGTCCGCCGGCAATGTGCGGAAGCGCCACGTTGGCGATGGCCGTGTCCAGCAGTTCCATGAACGTCGCCAAAGTGACCGTAATGGCGATGAACCAAGGGTTAATGGCCACCCTGGGAGCAGGCAGCGCTAGGGAGCTAACTGGCGTCAACGTCTCGCTCATGGCTCTTCTCGCCCAGTTAGATGCATAAGAGACCATTCGGTCTCATATATATGCCATGCTATACTTTTGGAAGAGACCACCCGGTCTCGGAACCGCCCATGGAGGTAGATGTGACCAAGGGAGAACAAACCAGGCAAGAAATCGTTCGCAAGGCCGCTCCGCTATTCAACCAAAAGGGCTACGCAGGCACTTCCCTTTCGGACCTCATGGACGCCACTGGGCTTCAGAAAGGCGGGATTTATCGACATTTCTCCAGCAAAGAGGAATTAGCCGCCGAAGCCTTCGACTATTCGTGGCAAAAAGCCGTCAGCGGAAGGCTGGAAGGCGTAGCCAACGTCCCCGATAACGTTGACCGCTTGAAAAAGATGATCGACAACTTCGTCGAGATCCGCTCGGGCATACCCGGCGGATGCCCGCTCATGAATACCGCCGTCGAAGCAGACGACGGAAACGCCACGCTGCGCGCGCGCGCCAAAAAGGCCCTGCAAGCCTGGACCGCTCGGCTATCCAAGATTACGTCCGAAGGAATCCATAAGCATGAAATCGATTCCCGCATAGAGCCGCGAAAATTGTCTCAATGGATCATCGGCAGCCTCGAGGGAGCTTTATTGATCAGCCGGCTCCAAAAAAATGACGAACCGCTCCATGATGCCAGGCACCACCTGCACGAATACCTGGAACAAAGCGTTCGAGCGAAGCACTCTCGCTCCAAATAGTCGGCGCGTCAAATTGTCTCCTTGCTTATTCGTGCCCTTCCGCTAGACGATTATTTCGGAGCGCACTATTTTGGGCGCCATCCTGCGTGGGTGAGAGCTAACCAAGGACATGATATGGACTGGAAATTGATCTTCGGCCTGTCTCTTTTCGGTTTAGCTATGGGCATCGCAACGGTGTTCGTGATTCGCTCTGATGTCGAGCCTGTCTTCTGGCTGTTCATTTTCCTCACGTGCGCATACCTCATTGCGCGAAAGCGGCCGGACCGTCAGTTTCTTCATGGCTTGCTGGTCGGAATTGTGAACAGCATCTGGGTGACCGCGGCACACATCGTATTTTTTACTCAGTACATCGCGAATCACCCGAGAGAGGCGGCTATGATGGGTTCGATGCCGCTTCCCAACTCGCCGCGCTTGATGATGGCCTGCATAGGCCCAGTCATCGGCGTTATTTCTGGTCTCATCATCGGATTGCTGGCTTATGCGGCCGGAAGACTCATCAAGCCGCGAGTCAACGTACCGGCTTAACGCGATGGCTCGCGCAAAACCCGCTGGGTAGCTGCACTGCTTATCTGCGACCTTGGGAGGCAACACCTGCATCTGGGAATTCCGAAGCAGTCGTTGAAACCAGGCGCCCTCTTCGCATAATGAATTCCTCGCCGCCCCAGTGGATGCGATTGGATCCGAAGCTCGCCAGCCACACAATAAAATGGATCGCGTCCCGCAACGGCACGAGCCAAAGCTTGCGCCGCAGGACGTCATCTCCCACGCCCCACACGCCGACGGTCCATGCCATCATCAAGCGTAGGCCCAGATATGCAAGCAGGTACGCGGAAGCAACCCACGTTGCTGGTGCAATCACCGCGGCGAGCAGAGCCCACGGCAAGCCATGCGTAAAAATGAGCCCCGCAAACGACAGTGGCCGGCAAAGACGCACGGTGCGCGCCCAGCGCACTTGATGTTGCCAGAATCCACGTGCGCTCAGCGCCGGATACATAGTCCACACAGCTTCGCGAGAAAGTAGAATTTTGCCGCCGGCATTGGCGATGCGATGGCCTAGCTCGTAATCGTCCGCGAGCATGTCAGCAATCGCCTGAAATCCTCCGATTTTCGCGACCCACTCTCTTGTTGTCACAATCGAAGCGCCCAGCCCAAACGTGATTCCCTCCATCCAATTCGCCATCAGCACGCCTGCAAAAAAATCACTCGCGGCTCCGACGGCCTCCAGCTCGGCGCCAAGATTTTTCTCCGCGATGCCTCGATAGAACGAAGTCACGGCACCGACTCTTTTATCGGCCAAAGGCCCAACCACTTCCTTCAAGTACGCTGGACCGACGCGTATATCACCGTCGGTCAAGACCAAAATCTCGTGCCGCACCTCACGTGCCAGCCGCGCCAACATGTTGACCTTGCGATTTGCGCCAATTTGCTCCGCACCGATGAAAAGGCTGATCCGCCGCTGCGGAAATTTTGCGATGAGCTGCTGAATCAATGGGACAGCCGGATCCGCGGCGTCGCCCACACCAAAAACAATTTCGTATTCCGGATACTCCTGCGTGCAAAAGCTTGCGAAGTTATCGTATGAGCCGAAATCCACGCCACGCACAGGTTTCAGCAAACTGACTCCCGGAGCATAGAGAGCAAGTTCGCGCGCCCGCTCGCGCTTGAAAAACCGCAATGCAGCCAGCGTTGCTGCGATGTAATAAGCAAGTGGCGTCGCGGCAAGGACCAGCACAAAGAAGCGCCAGCCGGGCAGCATAAAAACAAGAGCCGTGACGGTGAGCCGGCTCACTTCATGCCTCGCGCGTTACGCTCCGGCCCCGTTAATGCCTCGGTTCGTGCATCCCGAATAGGTTCCAGCAGACGATTCCTAACTCGATACTCGAGTCCGCGCCACAGGATTCTGTCCGTAAAAAATCCCGCGAACCACACGGCGGCGCTGACGGCATCACGCGCGGGTCCCAGCCACAACTTTGAGCTGATGTTGTCGTCTTGGAGCCCCCATACGCCCGCTGCATAAGCCAAGCCAAGGCGCAAAACCAAATAAGCGGCAATAAAAGCCCCGGCCATCGCGGTCCAGCCCGAAGCAGCGGCTACAATCGCCCCCAAAATCGCCCACGGCAAGCCATGTGTAAAAATCATCCCTGCGTAGCCCGCCGGCCGCACGTTGCGAAGCCCAATCGCCCAGCGCATCTCATGCCGCAAAAAATCGCTGAATCTCTCTCGCGGAAACACCATCCAAACCGGCGCGCGCATCAGCTCCACACGATGTCCCTTGGCAGCGATGCGATTTCCCAACTCGAAATCGTCAGAGTGATGATTCGCCATCGCCTCCCAGCCGCCGATTTCCGCCAGCCGCGCCTTGGTCGTCGCCATAGTCCAGCCAAAGGCAAATTGCACTTTGCCCTCGAGCGTCCGTGCCACCAGCGCGCTTGGTACCGAGTCCATGCACATCCCGAGCATGTCTAAATCTCCAGCCAGCGTACCCCCGCCCGCGCAGCGATAGAACGATGTAACTGCGCCCACGCGCCTGTCCCCAAACGGTGCGACCACCTCACGCAAATAATCACGCGGTACCCGAACGTCGCTGTCCGTCATCACCAGCAAGTCGTACCGCGCCTCCTTGACCAGCCTGCTCAAGCTGTTCACTTTGTTGTTCTCGCCCACGCGCGGCACGTCGGTGACAAATCGAATCGCTCGATCTGGAAAGTCCTTCTGTAGCTTCTCGATTACCGGAATTACCGGGTCGTGCGGGTCGGCCATGGCAAACACTAGTTCGTATTCCGGATAGTCGAGCCGACAGTAACTCGCGAAATTTTCGTACGCTCCCGCATCCACGCCCCGCACCGGCTTCAGGATGCTGACCAGCGGCGCAAAGGAATCATCGCGAGGGGGTAATTTGCGAAGCGCTCGAAAATATTCAATGGTGCAGTACAGGGACAACAGGTAGTACACCAGCGGGCCGGCGGCCAACACCAGCACGGCCAAACGCAGCACTGAAAAAACTGTCTCACTCATGACGTCTATTGCGAAGCGGCCACGGAGGCGGCCGGACGATTAGCGTACACCGCTTTGCCGCCGCTTTCGGCCAGCAAATAACTTCCCGCCGCAGGCAGCCGTTGCGCTGCGGCAGCGCGCTGCTCCGAAGGCACGAAGAGAAAAACTCGTTTCGATCCCTTCCACAACGCCAAAAAGTCGGAATCGGTCAAAAAAATGTGCGGTGCATCCGCGTAATACGACCCTGCCGCCAAATTGTTATAGCGCCCATTCCACAAGAGGAGTTGCCGGTCAGTGTAAAACGCAACGCCGGACATGGCGTCGAATTCACCGTAAAGCGCCAGCGTATCTGCGGATGTGATGTGCGGTAAAACTTTCGTCATCAATGGCCGCGACGACAGATACGGCCCGAAAACGCCAAGCGCTATATTCGCGGCGAAGAAGAACACCGCCATCGCAATCGCCAGGCAGATGGCCGCACCTTGATCCCGCCGTTTGCGACGCAGCCACCATGCCGCCGCCAACCCAACAAGAAATGCGGCCGCAGCGAGCGCCGAAGGCACGCGAAGCAGCACGAAGGCTTGCGGCGTCAAGTCCAGAATGTGTGCCATCGACACGCGATAAAAGTTGTTTTCGTGTTCTTTCAGCAGCGAAGAAATGTCGCCGTTGACCTGCACTCTCGCGGAAATCCACAACATCGCGATCAGCACTACCGCGAGCGCCGCACCCACCGCCGCCAGTGCCGCTTGCATGCGCACGAGCCAAGGCTTGCCTTGTTCCTCCGCCTTGGCCAATCCGATCCCCAACAGCATCGCAATCGCCGGCCACGCGCCAAAACTGTAGTACTCCATTCGCGAGCCAAACGTCAGCGAGAAAAACAGCAAAATAAATCCGGCCCACAAGACCAACAGCAATCGTGCCTGACCTTCCGCCGGTAAATTCTTCCACGTTCGGGGCCGCGGAATGCAGCTCAGAACGCCGGGGACAAAAATGCTCCACGGAAAAAACCAAATCAGGTGTGCGCCAAGCCACAACCACAACGGCACGGCCTCATAGTCGGGAGGGTATCGCGTGCCGATCGCGCGTTTCAGATGCTCGTTGATGAAATAGGACCAGAAAAAACTGTTAGCGCGCAAGCTCGCAAGGATGTGCCACGGCGCTGCCACCAGCAAGAAAATCCCCATGCTCGAAAACAAATGAAGCTCGTGCCATCGCTTCCACGATTGCGTGGCAACGATGAACAAAAACAGGATGGCCACCGGGAAAATCACGCCGACCAACCCACGCGTCAGCATCGCCAGACCGGTAATGGCGGCCGCGCCCCAATACGCGACGCGAGGGTTAAGCGATCCCGTCCAGCCGCGCAAAAACAGATAGAAGATCGCCGTGAATTCCAGCGCGTAAATCGCTTCCGGGATCATAATGCGCGTAAACAGAAAAAATCCCGCACTGGTGCAGGCAACAAGGCCGCTGTACAAGCCCGCGCGAAACCCGAAAAATCGCCGCGCAAATTCATTCACCAGCAGCACCAAACCGATCATCGCCATTGCCACCGGCAATCGCGTGGAAAATTCATTCTGACCCAGTGTCGCGTAACTCCCAGCCACGGCCCAATAATGCAGCGGCGCCTTCATCAGGTAACGAATGCCGTTCATGTACAGGATCACCCAGTCGTGCCGCTGCAACATTTCGCGCGCCACCATTGCGTGCGACGCGTCCGCATCATCAAGCAGCGCGGGAAAGCCGGCGTTTCCAAGGTATATCGCAGCGGAGAGAACAATCAGGAGAATGACAGCGGCAGCGCGGCTCCGTTCCGATGTGCCGGAGCCTTCATGGTCCAAAACACTCTTTTCCTCCGAAGAGTTTTGTTCAACCTGCGGCGACAAGCGCAACTCCCGCGCACACCAGCACCACTCCAATCCACCGGGCAGGACTCACGTCTTCGCGTAAAATGTATTTAGCCCCGAACGTACCCACAACGTAGCTCAGCGCTGAAGCCGGAATCACAAAACTGATCGGCCGCCAGGAGAGCAAAACCAGCAATGAATAAAACGAAAGTGCCATCAGCGGCACTCCCGTCCAGAACCATCCGTTGTGCATCGCCCGTTTCAGAAACTCAAATAGCTCGCGCGGACGCAGGCGTGCCGGCTCGCCGGTCGCTTTCATCCCGTGCGTAATTGCAATTTCTCCGCCGGTGCTACCCAGTATCAGAACCGCAAGCAGCAGAGCCACGCGCATTATGCCGCTACCTCCCGCGTCTCTCGCGCTACGGCTTCCGTGGTGCGTGGCCGCGTCTGTCCGACCAGCAAAACGCCGATGCAAATCAGCGCCACGCCGACCCAGCGCCGAGGCGAAACATTTTCATGCAGGAACACCACCGCGAGCAGCGTCAGCAGCGCGTAGCCAAATGCGCCCGCAGGCATTACATAGCTGTAGTCTGCCCAGCTCAATACGGTCATGTAGCTAAGCATGAATCCAGTCAGGAAAACGATGCCGATCCAGATCGTTCCATTCGTAATGGTCGCGAGAAAAGCGTGCTGTAATCCTGACGCAGAAATTTCTACGGCGCCGATCTTTGTCATTCCGCGCTTCAGGAGCAGGTCGCCGGCGTTGGCGCACACGACCATTACGAGGATCATGACCAGGGTCTTGATCCGAATCCGTAACTCGTGTCCCATGTTGTGAAAATTAATCGTTTCCGGAAGCTGAAGGCGTTTCCGGCACGGCGATCATTGTCTTTTGGACATCGCCGCCCTCGCGCACCCACTTCCAGCGCTCCGAGCGGAGCTTCAGGAAATCGACTGCCTCGTGATAGAGGCGCTTGCGCTCGTTGCCGTCCCACAGGGCTTCGCGCACGATGCGCCACACGACCTTGGGCCGAAAATAATATTCATCGTAGAAGCGGTTCACGCCCGCCATCATTTCGGGCTTGGACAAATGCGGATATTCGATGTGCGGCAACTGGTGCCCGCCGGAATCGGCCAGCGCTTCCACTTTCAAGAAGCCCTGCTTGGCCATGGAATCGTGCAATTCGGTACCCGGCATGGCGTGCGCCAGCGAAACTTGGATCGTTTCGCAATCGAGTTCCTTAGCGAAATCGATGGTCTTCTGAATCGTCTCGCGCGTTTCCCCCGGCAAACCGATGATGAAGTCGCCGTGCACGCGAATGCCGACCTTGCGGCAATTCTTCATGAACGTGCGCGCCATTTCGACGGTCGCGCCCTTCTTGATGTTCTTCAAAATCTGCGGGTCGCCGGATTCAAACCCGACGATGAACAGCCGCGCACCTGCGTCGGCCATTCCCTTCAACGTCTCGTAGTCGCTGTGGACGCGCGCCGTGGAGGACCAGCGGAACTTGAGCGGCTTGAACTTTTGACACAAATCCAGGACGCGATCCTTGCGAATGTTAAAGGTGTCGTCGTCGAAGAAAATTTCCTTCATCTGCGGGAAGTATTCGATGGCTTGCTTCACTTCGCGTGCGACGTTTTCTGTGGAACGCGTGCGCCAGGCATGTCCCGAAATTGTTTGCGGCCACATGCAGAAGGTGCACAGCGCCGGACAGCCCCGCGTGGTGTAGAAGGAGACGAAAGGATGCAGCAGGAAGGGTACGGTGTAGTTTTCGATGGTGAGGTCGCGCTTGTAAATGTCCGTAGCAAACGGGAGCGCGTCAAGTTCTTCGGTGTGCAGTTGCGGCCGCTCCGCATTGTGCACAATTTTGCCGTCTTTGCGGTAGCTGACACTGAGGATCTCGCCGAGCGGTTTGCCGTGCGCGTACTCCACTACGGAGTGATCGAATTCGCCGCGGGTGACAAAGTCGATGTCTTCGCTGGCGTTCAGAGTCTGATCCGGCTTGATGTGCCCGTGCGGTCCAACGAAGGCAATCTTCAGGCTCGGATTGGCCTCTTTGATTTTACGGACGAGCTTGACGTCGCTCTCGAATCCGACGGTCGACGTGAACAGCACCAGAAATTCGTAGTTTTTGCAGATTTCCACCGTTTGCTGCCAGTTGACTTTGGCAGGCGAAGCGTCCAGCAGACGGCTGCCCGGAATCATGCCTGCCGGGTAGGTCAGCCAAACGGGGTACCAATAGGACTCAATCTCTCGTGTCGCGGGCCAGCGCGAACTCGCTCCGCCATCGAAATTCTCAAAACTCGGCGGATTCAACAGCAATGTCTTCATCACATCCGGCATTCATCACCCTCAGTCTTCAGGAAATCGTTAGTTACATTAAGGCTGTGCCGCAAAGGCCTCAAGCCAATCGAGCCCTGGCGCCGAACCCCTCTTGGATTGTCCCCGGAGCCCCTCAGTTACAAATAATAGTTTACCGGACTTGACGGCATGGCTCCAAACCTTTCTCTAAACGGTGTTTCCGTGCATTGAATGGCGAAATACAGCATTAAACGGCGACAGTAGTTTGGCTGATTTCGCGTTTTTCGTTACTTTTCTCCCCAACAGCTTAGGAGCGGAGTTCTCCTGCCCTGCGAAAAAATCAAAGCGTAGCACGATGATGCCCCCCACTCCCCGGGGGTTTTGGATGGATGTGAAAAGAAAGGGGTTGCGAAAAAAGGGATTCGTAAGGTTGTGAAAACAAAGGACTGACGGAGCGAGCTTCGCATGGCGTGTATCGGTGGTGTGTACCCCCCCCACCCCCGGGTGTTTTGCAAAAAGAGTTTGGAAGTTGCTGATTCGATAGGACTTGACTTTCTCGAGAGCGACAAAGAGTCTGCAACAGTATGTAACCAGATGATTTAGCTTAGTGCGGAGGGTACGGAGGAAAGTTATCCGTCGAGCTAACATGGACTACGTTATCATACTAGTATACGCGCTGTCAAGCGATTTCTACACTAAACGTTCTTCGGATTGACTGGTCCGAAAGTGTTAAGCCAAGCTAGAGAGCGGAGGCGCTTTTGGGCAATTGCGATGTGCCGACGAGGGTGGCGAGGATTTGCCAGATGGTATTAATCCAGTCCAGGTGCTCTGGCTTCATAAGGACGGAACGAAGGCACGTCAGGGTTTCGCGGTCGCGGCGAACACCGATCTCCAGGGAGTCGAAGAAACTGACGGGGAGCTCGGCGATGGCGAGATGCAGGCCGCGCTGTGCAGCGGCGGAGAAGATGGAGCGGGACTTGGCTGAGATTTCGGTGATGCTGGCGGCTCGCGGCGCAAAAACGACGATGTCCAACTCTGGCGTGAACGCAGTGACAAAGCGATCGTCGGCCCTCAGTTTTTCGTATAGGGCAAGCGCCGCGGACCTGCTCCGCTGGAGGCGTCGCGCAAATTCGCCGCCCCTTACAAGCGGCAGAAGCTTTTGCGTTGCCCATAGCGCGGCGGCGGAAGCGCCGGGGCGCGAACACTCCAGGCTGATCTCGCCGAGGTGCAATTCCGCCGAACTGAAGTAGGTGTACGGCGAATCATGTTCGTACAAGCTGCCAATATTGGGATCGCGAAACAGGACGCAGCCGCAACCATATGGCTGCAAGCCGTGCTTGTGGGGGTCGATCACGATCGAATCGACTTCACTGATACGGGAAAATGCAGATTTGGCGCTCTCGGCAAGATTGCCGACTAGGCCGAAATATCCACCATAGGCGGCATCTGCGTGCACCCGAAAGCCGTGCTTCTGGCGCAACGCGAGAATCTCGGGCAGCGGGTCGACGGAACCCGTGGCGGTCGTGCCCATGGTAGCGACAACCATGCCGATATCGCCGCGTTCCACGCGCCGGCGCAGGGCGTCGATGTCCATGCGCGCTTGAGAATCCACCGGCACGGATTCAAATTCGAATTGCAAAACACTGCTGATACGATGGTGCGTGTAATGGGCTTGCGCACTCGCCACGATTTTCTTGCCAGGCTGAAGCTGCCTTGCGACCCATAACGCTTCGAGATTGGCCATGGTGCCGCCGCCGCAAAGATGCGCTAGAAAATTCGTCCAGCCAAACATTGCCGCGATTTCCGCGACGGCTTCTTTCTCCATGGCAGAAGTGGCGCGGCCGCCGTCGAGGGCGTGATTGTTGGGATTGATCCACATGGCCAACGCGTAGGCAAGCCGCGCGATGGGATGCGGCGGCTTCAACATCTGGCCTGCATACAACGGATGAAAGTAGGGATAGTTATCGTGTAGCCGCTCGGCAGTGGCGGTCAGGATGTCGCGAAGACGGTTTTCGTCGTAAGGGTTCGGGGAAAATTCCGGGAGCCCCGCGAAGCCGCCGTCTAGTCTCTTCACGGCTTCCAGGAAAGCATCCAAGCTTTTTTGTTCGAGCTGCACGGGTCACCAAGGGCGATTGAGACTGGTTCCTATTGCCAGACTTTATCAAGCTGGCCGGCCGTCTGCAGCAAATCGAGCTGCGCCTGCTGGCGCTGGAAATTCGCGTCGAGGTAGGACATCCACTTGTCGCTTTCTTCCAGGCGAGCCTTCTCGACTTCACGCAAGTTGATGCGCCCTTCGCCGAACTGCGATTGCAGAACAGTGACATTTTGCTGCGCGAGTTGCAGCTCCAGACGCGCGACTTCCTTGGCGGCGTCGCGTTCGCGCAAACGGCGCGTCTTTACGCGTACCGCCGTGCTGACCTCCGCTTTCCTACTGGCCAAGGCGGCCTTGGCGACATCCAAATTCACTTGGGCCAGGGCGATATTCGCCTTTGTTTGCGCGCTGAAAATCGGGACTTGCAATTGAATTCCGGCATTAAAGTTATTGCGGTCAAACGTTTTGAAGAATTGGTCGTAGTTGTTGTACCTGGCCAGCAAGCTGTACACGCTGACCAGCTGGAGGGTTGGATAGTATCCGCGCTTCTCGCCGGTGAGGCGAAATTCCTTGGCGCGCACATCGGATTGCGCGACGCGCAGCGCCACATTGTCTTGCAGCGCCAGGGCGACCAGGTTGGCGCCTTCCTGCTCGGCGATGCCGGGCAAATCTTCAGGTGTGACGTCGATGACGGTGTTGTCGGCGATCCCGGTCTGGCCGCGGAGAATACCTTCCAACTCATCCTCGCGGCCCTCGAGCTGCAAGATGCGCTGCACTACACGCGCTTTCGTGAGCTGGTCTTTTGTCACAGAGACCGGCAGCTCGAGATTTTCCTTTTCGCGTTGCTGCGTGACGGAAAGTATTTTCTCTGCGCTTTCGTGCTCTTTACGCAGCAAGTCGAGCGAATGCCGGACCATGCCAAGCTCGAGATAGGCGGACGCGGTGCGCACGATCACGCTGTTTCTGGCGTCCTCGAGAAAAATCCTTTGCGCCTTGGCTTGCTCTCGTTGCTCCTTGCCCTGGCCGCGCAGCGGTTCGTTGAAGGCCTGTTCGGTGTAGGTGACATTGAAGATCGACGGCGCCCGGCCGCCAGGAGTCTCGGGGATTCCAAGAGTGTAGCCTGCGCCGGAGCCGGCGTAGAGGTTGGGCATGAACTGGGCTTTGGTGATCATCGCGGCGCGGTCCGCAAGGGTAGCTTGCAACTTGGCGACTTGAATGTCTTGGCTGTTTTGCAGGGCCAATTCGATTGCGTGCTTTAGGGTGAGAGATACGGCGGTTGGGGTGCTCGCTTGCGGTGGCGTTGCTTCTTGCGCGCGGGGGGGTATGGCGAAGGCGAGAAGCACACCCGTGCAGACGCAGGTACGAAGGTATTTAGGCCAGCCCGTCCCACCTGTTCTTGTCATGCGCGCATCCTCGTAATAGCTTCTTTCTCAAAAGCGGCGGCAAGACCGCCTCACTCCAACTATTCGTAACGTAACGATTCAATTGGTTGCAAGCGCGCGGCTTCGTTCGCCGGCAGGTAGCCGAAAAAAAGGCCTGTGGAACAGGAAACTGCAAACGCGATCAGCACGCTTAAACCGGAGATCGGGACGCGAAGGTTCCCAGGCAGGAGCGGCTGAATTAGAACGGGAATCGCCAGGCCGATCAGAATGCCCAAGACGGCGCCGCCGCCGCTGATCAGGAATGCCTCGATCAAAAACTGATAGAGGATTTCGCGGTGTGCCGCGCCGATGGCCTTGCGAATGCCGATTTCACGCGTGCGTTCGGTTACGGTGACCAGCATGATGTTCATGATGCCGATACCGCTGATCAAGAGAGCGATGAAGGCGATGACGAGCAGCACGATAGTGAGCGCGAGAGAGATATTTTGCGCGGCATTCAGAATCGCAGCCAGCGTTTGCACGTCGTACTCGGCTTCGATGGGATGGCGGCTTTGCAAGACGCGCCCCATCTGGCGCTCCACTGTTTTTACATCCTCCGCGCTTATGGCTTGCGCGTAGAGCACGCGCAAGACATCGACGCCGGTGTAATACTTCATGAGCGTGTGCGGGATTATGACGGACTCCTTTTGGATTTCGGAGAGGCCGAAAGTAGCAACGCGCTCGCGAAACACGCCGATCACGGTAAAGGTGAGCTCACCCATGCGAACCGTACCGCCGATGGGGTTCTCCAGCCCGAAGACGCGATCGGAAAGCTCTTTCGTCACCAGGCACACTTTACTGCGGGTTTCCATGTCCGCGGAATCGAAGTAGCGGCCGCGGATAATCACTAGCCGCCGAATGGTTTGAAAACCTTCGGTGACGCCAATCAGATTTACCGGACGTTCTGCGCCACCGATGATGATGGACATCGGCAGCTCACGCGTGCCGGCGACTTCCTGCACACCGGGAACGGAGGCCTTCACGGCGTCCATATCACCCACGGTGAGCTCGTAACTGAGCGGCTGACCTTTCGAACCGGCATGGATGAGCTCGGCCCAGACAAGATTCGAACCAATGCCTTCGATTTGGGAGATGACGAACCGGCGGCTTGTGAGGGCGACGGTGACAACAAGAACGATGGACGCGCTGCCGATGATGACGCCCAAAGAAGTGAGAATCGCGCGCAGTTTGTTGGCGCGGAGGGCATCGATGGCCACCGACAACGTTTCCCGCAGATCCATCATGGGGCGAGCCTCAGACGCATTCCGTGGTCAACCCTTTTTGAGCCGCTTCAAAGCTTCGTGGGCATTCTTGTTCTTCGGCTCCAGCTTCAAGGCCGCTTCATATTCCTCTACCGCTGCCTGGGTCTTTTGCTGATTCTCATAGAGGCGGCCGAGCCATTCGTGTACGCGCCAGGGAGGCGGAAAACTGTTGCGGAGCGGTGCGTGTTTGGCGTATTCGTGCAGCAAACGGTCCGCCTCTTCGGGACGTTCGTTCTTGATGATTAAAGAAACAGCGCGGTAAAAGCCCGCGCGCGCGTCGGACGGTGCGACTTTCTGTCCCTCGTCGGCCACAATGGAGAGAGTCTCCGCCTGGCTGTGCTTCATGGCGTAATCGCCAATGTCGTAGATGAGCTCGGCTGATTTCGGGTGCAATTCCAGAGCTTTGGCAAACTCGGCATCCGCGGCTGCAAAGTCCTTTTTTTGGCGGCGGCAATTTCCTGCTGCATAGTGGCCTTCGGCAGCGTCAAGTGCGGCGAGCCTGGCGATTTCCGGACGGGCCTTATCTTCGCCACCGCCGGCGATGCCCGGTGCGCTGCAATCAAATTCGATCAGCGCCTGCTGCGCGGAAAAGTTTTTTTCGTCGAGCTGGACGGCTTTTTCGAATTCCTTGCGCGCCTTTTTAGCCAGGGACAATGCGGAGAACATCCCGGCATGGTCGGCCTTTTCACCATAAACTTTGCCGAGCCACTCGTGATAGAGCGAATTTTGCGGATCGAGAGCGACAGCTTTTTCGGCACTGGCGATGGCGGCGTCGTGCTGTTGGGATTCGTAGTACGTCTGGGCAAGGAGTAAATCGATTTCGGCATCGCGCGGATTTTGAGCGGCGGCTTTTCGCAAGAGCTGCGCCGCTCTGGGGTAATCGCTGGCTTCGTACGCTTCGTGGGCGGCTTTGAGGCTCTCCACCGGCCGCGGTTCGTCTGCCACTGCTGGAGCGCTTGGGAGAGCTTGCGGCAGGAGAGACGCGGCCAATAGGACGATTCTAATTAGATTCACTTCTGCCCCGGATATAACTGGTATCGGTATTCACGATTCTTACCGGCATTCCATCCTTGAGATCCAAATCGCCGGGCAAAGCGATCATGTCGCTTTCCTGCAAGCCACTAAGAACCTCATAATTTGTGGCATCGGCTATGCCGACGTGGATTTCGCGCTTTTGTAAAGTAGCTTTTCCGACGCCCAGCGCATTGCGTAAGATTACGAACACAAATTTCTGCCCGCCCTGCGCTTCCACCGTGCCACGCGGCACGGTCAGGACATTCATTCGCTCGCGGGAATTGATGCGCACATTCACGTTGATATTGGGAAGCAGCTCCAATTTTTCGTTATTTACCTCGCATAGAAGTTCGCCGACGCTGCGCGCGCCGCGGGCCACAACTTGTTTCGGAATCACCTGCGTTTTGCCCATCCAGGCACGGTTGGGGAGCGCATCCCAAGTGATGCGCACGGGTTCGCCCGGCTCGAGGCCACCGAGTTCGGGCTCGTCGATAAAGGCGCGCACACGAACCTTGTGGAGGTCGGCCATCTCGGCGAGGAGGTCTCCAACCTTCACGTAGTCGCCCGCTTTCACGGGCAAAGAATAGAGCGTGCCATCGGCGGTAGCGGCGATGCGGCCGTCGCGGACCTTTTCTTCCAGGGCGGCGACTTCGCTGCGCAATTGCTCGACCTGAAGAGAGGCGCGATTGGCGTCGAGCCTCACACCGCGCTCGAATTCTTGTTTTGCGGCGGTGAGTTGTTTGACTTGGGCGTCGGCTTTGCCGAGATCGAGGTCGTTGGCGGCCAGCTCATCTTTCGTGGCAGCTTGCTGGGCGATTAGGCGCTGGAGCGAATCGTGATTGCGCTGCAGACGATCGCGTTGGGCGATCGCGCCGGCCAGCTGGCCTTCCGTTTTGGCGGCTTCGTCCGAGCGGCCGCCGGCCTTGGCGGCGCGAAGATCCTCTTCGGCGCGGAGAAGCTTGGAGCGCGCTTCGGCGAGCTGGGCGGTGGCGTCTTTGACGTTCAATTCAAGCAAGAGTTGGCCTTTTTTTACGGGTTGGCCTTCCACGGCGGTGATTCTTTCGACGAAGGTATCGAGCTGCGCGCGCACGACGAAGGGAGCGATGGGCTCGACCTTTCCGTTGCTCGAAATGGAAGATATGACATTTTCGCGGATGGGCGAAACCGCGGAGATTTTTGCAACCGGCTGGCGGCCGCTGAGGCGCACGAGTACAAACGCCACGAGAGCGGCCAAGACGAGAAAAATCAAGATGCGGTTGCGCAGCCTACGATCCATTGTTCTCTATTCCGATTGCCCGGCGGTGTGCCTAGAGCAGACGCTGTGGGCACACTCGCACGAGGTGCGGTCCCATTGTATATGTGCGGCTTGCCAGCCCCAGCCCGGAGTAAACCAGAGTGCTTGATTGTAGCAAGAGGCGCGGAGCTTCCACTAGAGATGGTGTCAATTCGCAAAGGGTTCTCTTTTATGGATGCGCGGAGGCGGGGCTAGGATGCCGTCATTTCAGGCAAGGCGGGGATGTTAAACACTCGGCTCCATGAGGATTGGATGTTTGCGGGTTGGCAGCGTCACAGCCGGTGAAGGGCGACGGCTCGCGGGCCGCACCGACGGAAATATTCGCGGCGACCTGCGCGTAGTAGACTGTGGCACGAGTGTGGGTGGGGGCGGGGGAAATCCGGAGCGAGGATCTAATGATTGAGGCTCGTGGCCTGTCGAAACGCTTCCACGACAAGAAACGCGGAGAGATTCGGGCGGTCGATAACGTGAGTTTTCGGTGCGAGCCGGGACGGATCTACGGATTGCTGGGGGCGAATGGCGCCGGCAAAACGACGACCTTGCGCATTTTGGCCACGATCCTGGAGCCTACGGACGGGACGGCGCTGGTTTGCGGGCATGACGTGGTCGAGCAGCCGGAGAAGGTACGCGCTAACGTGGGATTTCTGTCGACGGCGACGGCGCTGTATCCGCGCCTGACCGCGCAGGAGTTTGTGGAATATTTCGGGCGGCTGAACGGGCTGGACGAGGCCACGTTGAGGAAGCGCGTGGACGAGATTTTTGGGCGCTTGGACATGAACGGATTCCGGGACCGGCGATGCGACAAGCTGTCCACGGGAATGAAGCAGAAGACGTCGATTGCGCGGACGTTGGTGCATGACCCCCCGGTGATGATTTTCGATGAGCCGACGCTGGGGCTGGATATCATGACGGCGCGGACGATCACCACGTTCATTCGCGAGTGCCGCGACCGGGGCAAGACCGTAATTTTCTCGACGCACATCATGAGCGAAGTGGAGAAGCTGTGCGATGTGATTGGGATTATTCACGATGGAAAACTGCTGACAGAAGGGACGTTGGCCCAGTTGCGCGAGAAATACGGGGAGCAGGATTTGGAGGAGATTTTTGTGAGGATCGTTACTCCCTTGCAGGCCAGGGCTGAAGCCTGACATGGCACGCAACGCAATCGGGATCGTTTATCGCAAAGAATTTACCGAATGGGTGCGCGACCGGCGCACGCTGATCTCCACCGTGCTGGTTCCTCTGTTCTTTTTCCCGATAATTATGGTGGGCTTTACCGCGCTGGCGGTGGTCATGATGGACAAAGCCCAGAGGGAAACGCCGAAGGTCATGGTCCTAGGCGGGGAGGACTCTCCACAACTGCTGGCCGAGTTGCGGAAGGCGGAAAGCTTGGAAATCGCTCCGTTCCACGCAAATTGGAAAGAACAAATTTCCGACAAGGAGATTCGCGCCGCAGTGGAGATTCCACCGGGATTTCAGGCGGCGCTGGAAAAGGGCGAGACCAAGACGGTCAAAATTTATTTCTACGAAGGAGAAACAAAATCTTCGTTTGGCGCGGATCACCTACAGAAATTTTTGAAAGATTATCGAGATCGGGTGGTAAAGGACCGGCTGGCGGCAAAGAATGTCCCTACTTCGGTGCTGACACCCTTCGAAATTCATCAAGAAAATGTGGCGCCGCCGGAGAAGGTCAGCGGCGCCACTGTCGGCGGCTTCATCGGGTACATGGTGGTCCTATTGTGCATGACCGGCGCGATGTATCCGGCCATTGAGCTTACTGCCGGCGAAAAGGAGCGGGGCACGATGGAGACGATTCTCTCCAGTCCGATCTCTCGAATGAATCTAGTGCTCGGGAAATTTCTATTGGTGCTCAGTGCCGCATTGGCAACGGCTGCTCTTTCTGTGATGTCGATGGGGATTTCGTTTTCGGTCCTGCGACGTTTCAACGTGTCCTCCGGGCGGGGAGAGGCGGCAGGGCTGCTACTGCAGCTTGGTCCAAAGGCGGTTGCGGCCATATTCGTAATGGCGCTGCCAATGGCCGTGCTCTTCTCCGCGGTGCTAATGACTATTGCGCTCTTCGCGAAAAGTCATAAAGAGGCGCAAAGCTATCTAACGCCGATGACGTTTCTGGTGGTCATTCCGGCGGTGGCTTCGCTGCTGCCGGGCGTGGAGCTGACGCCGAAGCTTGCAATGATTCCCATTCTGAACACCAGCCTGGTCTGCAAGGAGATCATGACGGGCACATATCACTGGAACTCCATTGCGCTCATTTTCGCTTCGACCTGCGTATACGCTGGCGTCGCCCTCTTCGTTGCCTTCAAGACGTTCCAGCGCGAGTCGGTGCTGTTCCGCTCTTGAACGAGAGTGGGGTTCTTAGCAACGGGCGGCTTAACGCTGGAACTTACAACCGCCCTATCGCGTATCTTCTAAAGAATGCGACGCTTGTTGCGAATCCTTTTCATTCTCGCGTTTACGCCGCCGATTGTTGCAGCAGGCATAGGCTGGCTGGCGGGCCCGTCGTTCTTGCATCCGCTGCGCAGGGAACTTTCCCCCGATCTCATTAAGGAGGCGGACTCTGCGTTTTTGCAGATGGGTACGCATCCTGAGGAATTTGACGTTCGTCCCGCTGATGGTGTTCTCTTGCGCGGCTGGAAGGTTCGCGCTGTGAAGCCTACTGCCAATTGGGTGCTGGTATTTCATGGAGTGGCGGACAACCGCGTTGGCGTCGTGGGGCAGGCGCAGCTCTTGCTTCAAGCAGGGTACAGCGTGGTGATGATGGACGCGCGCGCACACGGAGCGAGCGACGGGCCGATGGCCACCTACGGCTGGTTGGAGCGAAACGATACGCGGGCTGTGGTGGACGCCCTGGAAGCCACCGAGCATCCGCATCACCTCTTTGCATTGGGAGAGTCAATGGGAGCGGGGATTGCGCTGCAATCCGCCGCGGTCGAACCGCGCATCGAGGCAGTGGTGGCTGAGGCGTCTTTCGCGAGCCTCCGCGAAGCAGCGTACGACTATGCCGGACTGCAACGTTATCCGCTGCTGGGAATGACCTTGCTCGCGCCCGGCGCGTGGACGATGGTCTATCATGGCGAACTTGCAGCCGGTTTCCCGGCTGGCGAGGTCTCCCCCGAAAAAGCGGTCGCTGCGCGCCCATTTCCGGTACTGCTGATCTGCGACGCGGAGGACACCGTGCTGCCCTGCCGGCACACCAAGCGCATCTACGCCGCGGCGCGCGGCCTAAAACAGATGTGGGTGGTGCCGCATGCGTTCCATACTGCTGCATTGGGGTATGAGCCCGCGGAATTCCGGAGGCGGGTGCTGGAGTTTTTCGCAACGTACGGCGGGAACTAGTTTCACTGTCGGGTTCGCGCCCCTATTGTGCCGCGTGCCGTCGTATTTCGCACTCTTGGCTGAGGCGGCGGACGGTTTCGCGGAGGCGCACGGCGAGGGCGGCTATCGTTTCGAGGCGTTGCTGGCCGCCGGACGGGAGGCGGCCATCATTCTTGCGGCGCACCTCGGCGAGCAAGAGCTCGGCGTTGCCCAGGATTCCGGTGAGCGGATTGTTCATCTCGTGGCGAAGGACCTCTCCGAACGCTTCTCCGTTCAAAACATCCTTCACGCCGGCAAGATGTTGCGCATCGCCGACCACTTGCTGCGCATGGCGCAAGCGCCGCTCCACCATTTCCAGCGCGATGGGTAGGCAACCACCAGCGCGCTCGACGAAATCGGCGGCCCCGGCGGCGACCAGCGAAGCCAGTTCCGGCTGCTGATCCGGCGCGCCAATCACCACTACGGGCGCATGAACGGCCAGCGCAGAAACCACAGAATTCAGGCACGGCATCTTCCCGACAGGACTTCGTTTCTCGGCAGCACACGTTTCCTCGAGAAGGATGACTGCGGGTGCGGCATCTTCGACGATACGGCGGGCGGCGGCGACCGTGCGCACCGCGGCAACCCTCAGCCCTGCCTGCTTGGTTTCGAATTCCCGGCGGGCGGCGGCGCATAGCTCGACGTCTTCGCTGACCAGCAAGATGGTGTGTTCCCTGATAGGTATCATCTATTGTTCCCTCGTATTATTTTCTCGCTGCACTTTTCTTCGCTGCCGGAGCGCGTGAAGGCGCGCTGGGCGAGGTGGCCTGGAGAACGCCGTGAACCTTCTCCGTGAGTTCCTCGACGCGAAACGGTTTTGCTACGTGCGGCAGGTGATTGCGCTCCAGAAAATCGCGAGTACGCGCGGCGAGGACGTCTCCGGTGACGAACAGGAAACGCTCGCGAAGGGGGTTTTTGGCGCGGGCCAGAGCCTGATAGAAGTGCTCGCCATCGAGCTCGGGCATTTTCATATCGCAGATGACCAAAGCGTATTGCTCGCGGGCCGCGCGATCGAGCGCTTCGCGGGCGTGGAGGAGGACGTCGACGTGCAATCCTTCGTCCTCGAGTACGTCGGCGATGAGCCGTGCAACGGTGGGCTCGTCCTCCAGCACAAGAACGCGGGTGCCGGCCCAAGCGCCGAGAGTGGCACCAGCGTGCGCCGTTTCAAGCGATTCCGGAGCCGGCAAGGCTTCGAGTCTTGGGCGGACGGGAGAGGCGCCGCCGGTTGCGGGCAGAGGCATTTCCAGGGCAGCCGTGGCCGGTAGCTCGATGGAGAAGACAGTCCCCTGGCCGAGGTTGCTGATCAAATGCAATGTACCTCCGTGTTCACGCACGATGCCGAGAACGATGCCCAATCCCAGACCCGTACCGGCACCCGGAGGCTTGGTCGTGAAAAACGGGTCGAAAATTCGCGCTTGAATGGACTGTGGAATGCCAGGGCCGTCATCGCTGACTTCGAGGAGCACGCGCTTTTCCGCGATGCGTTTGGTTCTCACGAGGATCGTGCCGCCCTTGCCTTGTCCTTCGATGGCCTGCCGCGCGTTGCTCATTAGGTTCATGAGGACTTGCTGAAGCTGGCCGGCGTCGCCGTGTACAAACGGGAGCACCGGGTCGAGATCGAGCTGTACGCGGATATTTTCGGCTGCGCCGCTGAAGCGCTGAAGCTCGAGGGCGCGCGAGACGATTTGGTTCAACGCAACGCGGCTGCGCTCGGGGCGTGAATCCCTCGCGGATAGCAACAGTTGGCGCAGGATGGCGCCGGCGCGCTCCGCTTCCTGAAAGATCTGGCGCGCTTCGTGGGAATCGCCGAGGGGATCGCGGCGCAACAACAGGCGCTGCGCATAGCCGAGAATGCTCGTGAGTGGGTTGCTGAGCTCGTGTGCAATTCCGGTGACCATCTGGCCGAGTTCCGCGAGCTTTTCCGTCTGCAGCAGCTTCGATTGAAAGACGCGCTGCGCGGTGAGGTCGCGGTAGATTTCGACGCGGCCTAAGAGTGTGCCCTTCTCGTCAAGGATCGGGCGCGCGGCACGCTCCAGCAAACGCGGAACGGGGCGGATCAGATGGAGTTCTTCGCGCACGGCGCTTTGGGCGTTCCAATCTGAACGATGCCAGCTATCCATGAAATCACTGGCATCGGCGGTGCGCGCACCGAGCGCGGCAAAGAGATCGTCGAGCATCTTGATGCCCGCGAACTCTTCCGGCGACAAACCGACGATCTGGCCGAAACGAGTATTTAAGGCGCGAACCTCTTGATTCGCGCGAAACAGCACCACACCTTCCTCGAGCCATTCGATGACGTTTAAGATTTCGGTGAGGCTGTCATCGGTCTGTACGTCCTGGCTGCGTTCGGGCGGCTTTTCGAGGGCTGCGAGCACCTCTTTGTGACGCAACTCCAGCTCGGCAGCGTGCTCAATCCGCTTTAACTGCAGGAGTGCCGAGCTAGCCAACGCGGCGCAAAGTTCCAGTCGTTCCAGTGCAGCTATTGAGGCCGTGCTTCGAATGCCAGCGACGAGCGCGCCGAGGCTTTCACCAGCGACCTCCAGGGGCCAGGCAACCACGCGCGCGACTCCTCCGCAGGACGACGCGGTCCCGAGTTCGCTACCGACGACCCGATGGGACTCAAGTGCCTGGCGCCAGATGCCGCTCAACTCCTCGCTTTCGAGGGTACGAATCCAAGCGGCGGCGCCGCTCTGCCAGACGAAGCGCATGCTCTGTGTCGCTGGGTGAATAAAACTCTTCCTTGTCTTCGGTGAGTCGACCAAGCAGCCAATCGCGGCGAAAGTGGCGTTTGGCTCGCCTTGGTGCTCTCCCTTATGCGTACAGTCCTTTACGATGCGAGCTAAGATTTCACTCGGCGATTCCGAGCCGACCAGAGCGGCCATCACTCGGCGGGAGTCCAGATGGCACTCGCGCCCCAAACGGCGCTCATCTTCAAGTTCCATGGCCAGAGCCAGTTCGGCCGCTACGGATTCGGAGAGCGCACGCGGCACATGTGCTTGTTTCTTCCGCTGCCCGGCGAACAACACGCCGCGAAGATGTCCGTGAACTACCACTGGAACCCACAACGCGCGACGGATTTCGATTAGTGCGGCAATCATCAGCCGCTTGGGCGACTCGTCCAATTCCTGGTCGACGGTTTGCAAGCCAATGAGCAATTCCCCCGGCAATGAAGACTCAGGCGAAAGCCTGGACCACTCGTCGGGCGTCGCATCGCCTTCTTTATCCAAGACGATTCCCCGGAAACACCTGATTTCGCCAGCGCCGCCCCAAGCATCCTCGGCAGACTTGACCCAGACACCGACGCGGTCCGCCTGGCCGCTTCCTAGCAATGTGTGCACCGCCTCTTTCAGCAGGTCCTGGCGCACCGCGCCTTCCACGGCAGCACGGGCCACTCCCCTCGTTTGCCGGTACTCTTCGTGCGTTTTGCCCCAGAGCCGCATGGACTGTGTCGAGCGCATCGCCGCGCGACGGCCCGATTGGCGGCTGTCGCCAGAACAGCTACTTCCCCCGGCCGTCTGCCTTGCACTGAAAGGTCCATCAGTTGGCTGCCTATCTTATTGAAAACTAGACTGTTATACGGCGGGAGGAGAGACTGGATATTCCATGTCGAGACTTGCGGATGTTTGCGGTTCCGAAGTGAAAAAAGGCGCTGGAAGGGCAAGGATTGGATTTTGAGCTTACAGAATGACGTAAAGCTCGCGCTCGCTCTACTGATCAGCTCTAAGCATTTTGTGTGTTGCCTTCGGCTTCCAAATGGTACTGCTTCAGCTTTCGATAGAGCGTCGTCTTGCCAATACCCAGAATGCGGGCGGCCTGGAGCTTGTCGCCTGCTGTCTCGCGCAGCGTGCGCAAAATGGCGCGACGCTCGAGCTCCTCGAGAGGTATGAGTTCGTTCCTGTCCGGAAGGCGCTCGGTTGTCGGGTATTGCAGATTGCTTGGCAAATCTCCGACATGGACGATCGGGCCGGAGCCCAGCGCCACAGCGCGCTCAAGCGCGTTTTCCAGCTCGCGCACATTTCCCGGCCAGTCGTAGGCGATCAACTGGCGCATGGCGTCCTCGGAGATGTCTCGGGAGGTCTGCTGCGAGGCGGAGAATTTCTCCAGGAAGGACGTCACCAGCAGGGGTATGTCGCTCTTGCGCTCGCGCAACGGCGGAAGCTTGACCTGCACTACGTTGAGGCGGAAATACAGATCCTGGCGGAAGGCTCCGGCCTTGATGGCGGAATCGAGGTCTCGATTCGTCGCGGCAATGATGCGGACATCGATGCGGCGCCGCTCCGTCGAGCCGACCGGTTTAACCTCACGCTCTTGCAGGGCGCGCAGGAGCTTGGCTTGCAAGTCCACGGGCATGTCGCCGATTTCGTCAAGAAACAGCGTGCCGCCATGCGCAGCCTCGAGCAGGCCTTGCTTGCCATGCAGCGCCCCAGTGAACGCGCCCTTCACGTAGCCGAATAACTCGGATTCAATCAGAGTAGGCACGAGCGAGGAGCAATCGACGGGAACAAACGGCCGCTCTTTGCGCGGCCCCGAAAAATGCACGCTCTTGGCCACCAGCTCCTTGCCTGTTCCGCTCTCTCCCAGGATGAGAACCGGATACTCGTGCAGGCTGACCTTCTGGATAATTTTGTAGACGCGCTGCATCCGTTCGGAGAGCCCGATCAGGCCGCCGAAGCCTGGTTTCGTGCGCAATTGCTCGCGGAGGAGATGATTTTCCTGCTGCAACTCGACGGCGCGGGCCGCGCGCTCCAGACGGGAGCGGAGTTCCTCGATTCGAAAAGGCTTCGTTACATAATCTACGGCGCCCAGCCGCGTCGCGGCCACCGCCGAATCGATCGTTCCATACTGCGTCAGCACGATGACCGGCAGCATGGGACTGGTGGCGTGCACGCGCTTCAGCAGATCCAGTCCGCTGGTTTGCTGCAACACCAAATCCGTCAGGACAATATCGACCGCGGAGTTCTCCAATACCTCCAGGGCCTCTTCCACGCTGGCGACGGTAATCGCTTTCATGCCGCTTTGTTTGGCGACCTCAGCGCATGTGTCCCGTATGCTGGGCTCATCGTCCACGATGAGGATGCTCATCGAGGCCGCTTGACGTATGGCTGCCGTTTCGTCACTCACGCGTTGCACCAGAGGATTCCATTGCCCCTAGTTCCAGAGCATTCCTATTACCAATTTAGGAACCTCATCGACTATATTCACAACTCAGTATATACATCAAGTACGCCCAAAAAGGAAAGTACCAGTTCGGGAAATTCCATGTACGCCTTTCGCTGATCTGCGCGTAAGCATCTTTATTTTCACGGCGTCCCAAAATGGACACGGTGTTCCGGTTTGACATTCTCTCGCACACTAAAAAACGGGCCCTCCGAGACAGCCTCGAAGAGCCCGTTTGCAGTTTTTGTAGTGCGGTTCGCCGCTTAGCTGGCGGCGAAATCGCGTTAGTAAGTGGCGCCCTCCGGGACGAAGACCACTTCGATGCGGCGGTTCTCCTTAGCGGAAGCTTCCTTGCTAGGTTCACCCACCCGTGTGGAGATACGCGAGGCGTCTATGCCCTTCTCACCGAGGAACTGCTTCACCAACTCGGCGCGCTTGGCTGCCAGGCTAGCCGCTCGAGGCTCCTTCGGATCGGCATAGCCGATGACCACCGCCTTGGCGTTGGGCTCATTCTTCAGACGCAGAGCGACGTCGTCCAAAACACGTTTGCAAGCGTTGTCGACGCGAGAAACGCCGGCGGTCGTGTAGTCGCAGTCTCCGACTTTCGTCGCCTGAGGCGGCGGTGGCGGCTGCTGCACCTCTACGGATGTGGAGCCTTCGCCCTTGTCACCGCGCGAATCGGTGACCTCGCACTTAATTGTGACAGTGCCGGGCTGAGCGCCGGTGGAGTCGAATTGTGCCTGCGGGCCATTGCCGCTGATCTGGCCGCTCGATGCCGAGTAGCTGTAG
>DATBYP010000078.1:0-12920 GCA_036513675.1 Candidatus Acidiferrum sp. | reverse complement strand
GCCGGTCACGCTGCTCGAGTACGGCGATTATCAATGCCCGTACTGCGGTGCGGCGCATCCGATTGTAAAAGCGCTGCAGCGGCAGCTTAGTGAGAGCCTGCGCTTTGCGTTCCGACATTTCCCGCTAACCACCGTTCACGAATACGCAGAACAGGCAGCCGAAGCCGCCGAAGCTGCCGGTGCGCAAGGCAAATTCTGGGAGATGCACGACACGCTATTCGAAAATCAGCCGGCGCTCGACTACGACAGCCTTGTGGGATACGCGGAAGAACTTGGGCTTGATGTCGAACGCTTCGCAACAGGGCTGGAGAATGGGGTCTATGCTCCCCGCGTGAGAGAAGACTTCCTTAGCGGCGTGCACAGCGGTGTCAATGGCACGCCAACGTTCTTCATCAACGGCGTGCGTCACGAAGGCTCCTTCGACTTAGAAACGATGTTGGAGGCAATTCAGGCTCGCATGGCAAACCTTGCCGCGTAGGGGCCGGGAAGACTTCAGAGGAGAAGCGCTCATGTCAGTAAAATTGAATAGAACAGCGTTTGATTATGCTAAGGAACTCATCCAGCACGGGAAGGTTGTACGTGATGAGCGAGACGCGTGGAGCGAGGACCAGCCCACGACCGCGATGGAAAACGAGTTCATCCGCCTACACGGTTTCCGTGAGTACGCGAAATGGCACTTGGCGATAGATGATGAGCAGGATCCGGAGACGAAGAAGCGATACAAATTTCCCTATGGCGACTTCAAGAAAGTTCACCGCTGTGGAGTGCTGACTGCGGAAAGCCGAGCGGGGCAATACAAACATTTTGACGTGGAGCGCGCAGCTGCGCGGTTGCACGAGATGATTGACGGGATAAAGCACGGCTTGAGCAGGCACGCCGCAGCGGGACGATCAGCATCCGCCAGGTAAGAGCTAAGGACGGAAGGCTTCGCGCTTAGAAGTGGGCGCGGAGCTCGCGGAAGGCTGGGAGGATTACGAGCTTGCCGGAGCCAGACACTACCGGCTCGTGTTCGAGTTGCCAGGTGTGTTGGTGCGGGATGTAGACGGCGTTCAGGCCGATCTGCATGGCGGGATTGATGTCGCTGCGCGGGCTGTTACCGATCATCCAGCCGTGTGCTTTCACGATCTTGTGCTTACGCACAAGCTCGCCATAGGTGTCGGGGCTCTTTTCGGAAACAATTTCGATGAACTCGAAGAAGCCTTGCAGACCCGAGCGCTCGACCTTCGCGGCTTGCTCGGCGGGTTCGCCCTTGGTGAAGAGAATCAAGCGGTGGCGCTCGGTGAGATAAGCGAGAGTTTCGGGCACGCCATCTAGAATTTTCGGAGGGGTGCGCTCGAGATCCACGACGCGAGTGTGAATCTGCGCGAGCACTTCGCGCTTGGCCAAGTGCTCCGCTAACTTTATGTACGTTTCCTCAAGAGAGCGCCCGAAGCTACGGACTCCGTAGCCGTATTGGCGGATGTTTTTGCGCTCGGTTTCGTTGAGGATGTGGCGGACATAGGCGCGCGTGAAGCCGCAGGATTCTACGAGAGTGATGAAATCTTCGATGAGCTTCTCGAAGAAGACATTATTCTCCCAGAGAGTGTCGTCGGCATCGATGAGCAGCGTATTACGGCGCATGTGTTTTCGTCAGGCCTTTTTCTTTTGCAAGAGCATCGGTCAGTTTACCAGCGCCAGCGCGTCTTCGGCGATGTCCGCCGCTGCGTTGGGCCTCGCCATGCGGCGAGCGGCCTCCCGCATCTGCTTGAGACGAGCGGGATCATCGAGCAGCGCGGCGACTTTCCACGCGGCTACGGGCAAATTGTTGCAGCGGATGGCTGCACCCGCTTCGAGAAGATGATCGGAATTTCGTTCTTCCTGCCCGGGAATCGGCTCGATCAAAACCATGGGCAACGCGCGGGCGAGCGCTTCGGAGGTGGTGAGGCCGCCGGCTTTGCCCACTAGAAGGTCCGCGGCGGCCATGTATTGATCCATTTCCGTGGTGAAGCCGACCGGGTGAAGGCGCGGCGCACAGCCGGGTAGCGATCCGGCTTGCCGGGATAATTCTTCGAGGCGCTTACGCATTTTTTCGGATTTCCCCGCGATGGCGACGATCTGCCAGGGGCGCTGGAGTTCGAGCAGCCCGCGCACGAGTTGCTCGACGGGTCCAACGCCTTCGCCTCCGGCTGCCGCAAGCACCACGGTATGGCTGAGGTCGAGTTCGAGATGTTTGCGAACATCGTCGCGGTCCACCGGTTTGGCGAAAAGCGGATCAATAGGTATGCCGGTGATGCACAGTTTCTCGCGCGGAACGCCGATGGCGGCCAGGTACTCGGCGGATTCGGGAAGCGCGACGTAGTAACGGTCGACCGTGCGGCAAAGCCATAGCGCGTGCACATCATAGTCCGTGATCACGATCGCATGGCGAGCGCGCAGTTTCTTCTTAGCGATGAGCCAAGCGAGGATTTCGCCGGGGAGAAAATGAGTCGCGATGCAGAGATCGGGTTGCACGCGCTTGAGCAGGCGAATCATGGGCTGGACGTTAAGGCGATCCATGGCCAGGCGAGGGCGCGGATGACCCCAGGGCTGATCAGTGCGGTTATATAGCAGGCCCAAAATATCCGGCGCGCGCTTTGCGAGGGATATGTACGTCTTGTGGTAAAGGCTTTGGAAGAGTTTGCTGGCGTACTTCATTGCGTCGATGTGCTCGACAATGCAATCGCCACGAGCGGCCAAAGCTTTTTCCAAGGCTTGCGCAGCGCGGAGGTGCCCTGCGCCAGAGGATGCCGACAAGAGCAGAACGCGAGGCTTGATCTTCATGCAGGCGGCTTGCTGCTGCGGAGACACATGGAGATTAGTGTTTAGCCTTGCCAACCGCGAGTTTCTCGAGAATGCCGCGCGCGACGCGCTGGAGTTCGCCAAAACGGGTCAGGTAGTCTTGAAATTCGGAGTTCATGAGCTGCGCTTCCTGGGGACCGAGTTGGACACGCAGTATCATGTCGCGAAGCTTGACAGGGTGGGGAAGCAGCGCGTCTTCTTGCAGTTCTTCGAGAGCGGTTTTGGCGTCATAGTGATACATAGTTTCCTCGGAGCGGAGCGTGCGGTGGCGCTCGCGCGAAGGAATCATTGTACTAGCGGATAGAAGCGGGTGCGAGGAGTGGCGAGACTCCGGGCTCTGGATGCGCCCGTCCTCCAGGCTCAGGTGCCAACGCCGCAAAATTTTCAAACGTTCTAACAGAGAGGTTCAGGCGGCGGTGGCGCTGACGGGTAGAAACTCGTAACGCTCGATTTTGGCGGCTACGCCCATGTTGCCGTTGGTCCCGACTTCGACGCGCAGGATTTTGCCGCTGCATCGGATGTCCACTTCGCCGGAAGTAGAAATGTTTTGCGGCAGCGTGAGCACGAAGTCAATTTCGCTACCCACTTCAAATTTGGTTTCGGAAAGAAAATATAAACCGCGGTAGCTGACGTCGCGAGTATTGGCGCGGAGTTCCTGGTGGTGTGCTTCGCGCGGAAGAACGCGCATGGGCAGTCTCATTAAGAAGCGCCGCGCTTCGCGGCGATCGGCTCCATCCGACATCAAAACCTCAGGCGCGGTACGAATCGAGTTGACGCTAACACCCGCTTTTGCAAACTGCAATCTGAAAGATTAACAATTATGTCCTAGTACGCGGTGTGAGGTGTTTGGGCGTATACTTTTCTTGCCCCGCCTAAGTTGGAGTCGGTACTAGACTTATGGACCGACGCGAGCATCATCGCGCGCAACTTCGCCTGCCGGTACGGATTCGCTGGAACACTCCCTTTGGACAGAAAACGGAGGTTTGCAAGACGCTGGATATTTCGCGAGGCGGGCTGCTGGTGCCATGCGAAGAGACACATGCGCCGGGCGTGCCGCTTTGGGTGACATTTCCTTACGACACTTCGATGGGCAGTGGCCAGCCGGAGATGCTGGCGAAAGTGCTGCGCGTGATGCCCGCGCGCAACGGCAATGGAAACAGGTCCGCAAATGGGGATTCGCACGAGCGAGCTGTGGCATTGCACTTTGCGTTGCCATTTCGTCCCGAGAGTAACGGAAATGGTCACACAAATGGACCGGAGCGGCGCGGCAGTCCGCGGCGTCCCTTGGCGCTACCGCTTCGTGTGCGCCCGAGGCACATTCCATGGTTTGAAGAAGCGATGACGATCGATGTTTCCGCAAATGGCTTGCGCTTTCTGAGCAGCCGCGAATATGAGAAAGGCACGCCACTGCTGGTTTCGTTTGAACCAACGGCGTTGACTCCCTGGCCGGCCACTTCGGAAACGGCCGCTCGCGTTGTGCGAGTGGAGACTGTTCCGGAGAGTGCGACGCTGGCGGTCACAATTGTCCGCGAGGCCTAATTTCTGTTGCGATAAACTTACCGCGTCCTTTTGTTCCACGAGAAACAATGACGACAAACAGCAAAGCGGCTCACGAGTCGCGCAGTCTTTTTCTTGAAGGCCCTGCCGGACGGCTGGAAGCGATTCTGTGGAAGCCGGTCGCGCAGGGTCGACCCGTTTTAGCGGCGCTGGTTTGTCATCCACACCCGCTCTTCGGCGGGACAATGCATAACAAGGTTGTGTACCAGGTGGCGAAATCCTTGGATGCGCTTGGTTTGCCGGTGCTGCGATTTAACTTTCGTGGTGCGGGAACCAGCGCTGGAGCACATGACCGCGGACGCGGGGAGCAGGAAGACGTCCAAGCGGCGCTGGATTATTTGGCGGAGGAATTTCCAGACGTACCGCTGCTGGTAGCGGGGTTTAGCTTCGGTAGCTGGGTTGGCTTGCGCGTGGGGTGCGCGGATGAGCGGGTTCGGGAGTTAATTGGTATGGGGACCCCGGTGAACAGCTCGGATTTTTCCTATTTGCAAAATTGCGAGAAGCCAAAGCTGTTTGTGCACGGGGCGAATGACGAGCATGGGGAGATTGGGAAGGTGGAGGCCTTAGTGGGGTCATTGCCGGGGGAGAATCGGTTGGTTGTAGTTGCGGGTGCGGAGCATTTTTTTGTGGGGAAGCTTGACCAGGTGGATGAGGCGATTCGGAATTGGATTACAGAGCGGCATCAAGAGATAACACGCGTGCAAGCGGTGGAATAGGGCGCACACCAGAAATCGCCGCGGTGATGAGGATGACTAAGCGGATTCGCCCCGGTTGAAAAGCTTGCTGAATTCGTCGACCGTTGCCGGGGGCACCCCGACAAGACGAGCGTTGGCCCGCACGTGTTCTGGATGCGACATGCCGACTAGCGCGGTGGTGATCCCGGGGGAGGAGCGCACGAATTGCAAGGCGCGTTCGGCGTCGGTCTGCAAGCCCAACGCTTGCGCCACGAACGGCGGCAGGTTGCGGGCGACCTGGCCTTGCAAGAGCGAAGCGCTGGCGATCAGATGGATGCCCAGCTCGCTCGCGGCTTCCATTACGGTTTTTGTCTCTCCGCCAACTGTCTGGTTCCCAAGCGTCAGAGCTTCCGTCATGGCGAGGTTGAAAGGCAGCTGCACAAAGCGGAAACGGTGCTTTTCTCCGGCTATGTCGCGTGCGAGTTGTTCGAGTTCGCCGAGCTGCAGGGATTCGCGCGCGGTGGCTTCCTGGCGGAAGCCGTTCCAAGTGGCCGTACCATAAAACTGAATTTTCCCCGCGGCCGCTGCCGATTCCAAGTAAATGAATGCGTCGCGTACGCGCTCCATAAAATCCGGGCGCGATACTTCCGTTAGCTGGGTTTCGGGATTGTGCAGGTAGTAGACGTCGATGGAATCCACGCCGAGGTTGCGCAGGCTGCGGCCGAGCTGATTTTCCAGGAAGCGGGGAGTCATGCAGTGGCTGCCCTGCACAATTTCGTCCGGCTTGAAAATGCCGGGCAGGATGTACTCACGGTAAAAATATTCGTTGGGATCTGCAGGCATGGAGCCATCCGGCGTTAGATAGCCACCTTTGGTGCAGAGAATGAATTCGTTGCGCGAGAAACCCTTTTGCGCAAGCTGCTGCAATGCGGAGCCAATGCTGCGCTCGCTACGCTGGAAACGATAGTTGATGGCGGTATCGATGACGTTGACACCGTTTTCTACGGCGGCCATAGCCGATGCGGCGTAGTTGCCGTCCGTCTTGTCGTCGGGCTGGCCAAGGTAGGTGCCGATGCCCAGGGAAGAGACGCTGAGATTCTGCGCTTCGCGGAAATGTCCGGGCGCGGCGATGCCGGAGAATCTCTTAATGTAATGCGCGGTTCCTTCTTGTGTGGCGGACGTTGGCATCGTGCTCCTTAGATTGTATCTGCGATGGCAGAGTTGGCTGACAAGGTCAAAGGTAATGCGGCCGAAACGCGCCTGACTGCGCCGCAAAACTGGAACGTGCCTCTATGCCGGGGTTTCCGGCTTTGGCGCCAGCAGCCGCGAGCACCCTCGTATTATTCTGCGGTACGGCCAGTCCTTTTCGCGAAAGAAGATTTCGCCTTCGCGGGGATTACTGTAATACCAGCGCGCCACTAGCCACAAATGCTCGCTTAGCATGCTCTTGCTGGTTGCCATGGCCGCAGAGCTTTTTGCAGGTTGAGGCTCCGAGCCTTCCAGGTATTCGCGAAAAATGTGTTCGGCGGAGCGGGGCTGTCCGGCGATTTCGGCGAAGCGGACGAAGGTGGGTTCCGCGAGCCAGCCGCCACGAACAGCGTAAACCGCAATCGTCTGCTCTTCGGCGCTGCGTTGAAGAATCACCGCATTCAAATCTTGGATGCGGCGTGGTAGCTCTGGCGAGCCGCGGAGGGCATCGTCTAGCTTCTCGATTTTCTTGTGCAGGGCTGCGGCGTGCTCGAAATCGAGTTGTTCGCTGGCTCTTTCGCGTTCCTGCTCGAGCGAGTTGCGCAGAGAACCGCCGCCGGTGTCGAGGAACTGAACTAGCTTCTGCACTTCGATGTCGTAGTCTTCTTTCGTGCAGCCCGCAAAACAAGGGGCCAGGCACATTTTCATTTCCGAATAGATGCAGCCGGGGAACGATGGATCGCGGCGGATCTTGATTTGGCAGCGGCGCACTTTGAAAAAATCGAGCGCGCTGCCGGCGAAAGCTTCCGCGGAGCGTCGGGAGGCGAAGGGGCCGTAGTAGGAGCCGGCAATGGGTGCGCCGCGGTCATCGATAACTATGCGGCGGGTCACGTAGCAGCGTGGATAGGCGTTGCGGAGACTCACTTTCAGCACGGCGGGAGGACGGAGGCGCATTAATTTTTGGTAACGGCTCGGGAAAAGCTGCTTGGCATGGTGATAGTAGGTGAAGATTTGTTCAAAGCGCGATCCAGTCAGGCGATAGCGAACGCCCCGCGCCACTTCGCGAAGATTCAGACGCTTGCTAGTGGGGTCGGGTGGCCCGAGCAGGCGCTGCAGACGGCGGCGCAAATCTTGCGTGCGAATCAGGAGCGGCTCGGCGCTGGGATCGTGGAGCTCAATGAAGCAAACGGCGGGCCGCGGCAGGAGCGCGGAGAAGAAATCGTCGGAATGAGCGATATCGAAGGAAAGGCCGCAATCCAGGTCCAGCACTACTTCAGGATACTACGCGGATTGGGACTTCAGAACCCACGAGGAAATGACGAGGCGCTGGATTTCGCTGGTGCCTTCGTAGATTTCGGTGATGCGCGCGTCGCGATAGGCGCGCTCAACGGGATATTCGCGGCTGTAGCCGTAACCGCCGTGAATTTGGATGGCTTTGTGCGTGACGCGCGTGGCCATTTCGCTGGCGAAAAGTTTAGCGATGGCGGCATCCATGCTGAAGCGCGCTCCAGTGTCTTGCTTCCATGCGGCTTTGCGGACGAGCAGGCGGGCGGCGTCGATCTCCGTGGACATGTCCGCGAGCATGAACTGGATGGCTTGAAATTGTGAAATAGGATGGCCAAAGGCCATGCGCTGTTGTGACCAGGCGAGCGCAGCTTCGAACGCGCCTTGGGCGATGCCGGTCGCTTGCGCGGCGATGCCGATGCGGCCGCCGTCGAGGGTGGAGAGCGCAACTTTGTAGCCTTCCCCTTCGTTGCCGATGCGGTTGGCGGCGGGAACTTCGCAATCGGTGAAGATCAACTCGCAGCAAGCGGTAGCATTGATGCCGAGCTTTTTTTCCTCTTTGCCGACCGTAAAGCCGGGCGTGCCTTTCGCAACCACGATGGCCGTGATTCCTTTTTCACCCTTTGGCGGATCGGTGTTGACGTAAACGATCGCCGCATCGGCGGCGCCGCCATTGGTGATCCACGCCTTCGTTCCGTTGATGATGTACTTGTCGCCTTTTTTCACGCCTTTGGTTTGCAATGCAGCGGCATTGGAGCCGGTTTGCGGTTCGGTGAGCGCGTAACAGCCGATTTTTTCTCCACGAGCAAAGGGGAGCAGGAATTTCCTCTTTTGCTCTTCCGTGCCGAATCGGTGAATCGGATCGCAATAGAGCGAGTTTTGCACGGATAGGATCACGCCAGTGGAAGCACAGCACCGGGAAATTTCCTCGATCACAATGCTGTAGGCAATGTGATCGAATCCTGCGCCACCTTCGGCTTCCGGAAACGCGATCCCGGTTAACCCCAGCTCGGCGGCTTTCTTGAACGTCTCACGGGGGAAGCGGCCGGTTTCGTCGAGCTCCTTCGCCAGCGGCTTCAGTTCGGATTCCGCGAATTCGCGGACTGTTTTTTGCAGCAGCTTTTGTTCTTCGGTGAGTTCGAGGTTCATAGGCTTTGTTCCGCGCGAGGCTACGCCGACAGTGCCGTGCGCAGACGTTGATACGTGGTCTTCAAATCTTCGGGATGCACGCGAGTCTCGCCAGCAACGGTCATGAAATTGGAATCCCCGAACCAGCGGGGGAGCACGTGAAGATGAATATGCCCAGCGACGCCAGCGCCGGCAGCACGGCCAAGATTCATCCCCAAATTCATGCCGTCCGGTTTGTAATTTGCGCGATAGACGGTTTCCACGCGCTGGGCGAGGCCCATCATTTCGCTCAGCGCTTCTGGGTCACAAGCGCTGAGTTCCGCAACGTGAGCATACGGAACGATCATCACGTGCCCGGACGTGTAAGGGTAACGATTGAGGATGATGAACGCCTTTTCGCCCCGGTAAACAAGCAGCGTTCCGGCATCGTCTTTGCCGGCGACTGCGTCACAAAAAATGCAGTCCTGCTGGACGCCGCTCGCTGCTTCTTTCATGTATTGGTAGCGCCAGGGAGTCCAGAGATAGTCCATGAAGGTGCATGTGCCTCGACGGGAGGTGGGTTTTTCAGCCGGGCCGCTGCAAACGAAATTAGCTGGAAGACGGGGCAGAGATGGAAGCGGCGCCTTCGCCCTCGGCCGTGTTCACGAAATCTTTAAGCTCTTTGCTGGGCTTGAAGAAGGGGATTTTTTTTGCAGGCACTTCCACCTTTTCCCCGGTTTTCGGATTGCGCCCTACTCTGCCGCGGCGCTCGCGAGTACGGAAGCTGCCAAAGCCGCGAATCTCGATCTTTTCCCCTTTTTGCAAGGCTCCGATAATGCTTTCGAAAATAGTCTCGACGATCGTTTCGGACTCCTTGCGTGGGAGCTCCGTAACGCGCAAAACCTCTTCAATGAGGTCGGCCTTGGTCAGTGTGGGTTGCTTGGTCATCGTCCCGTCGCCTCGTCAGTTTGCCTGGAAAATGGATCGTCGAAGTGCTCCCCTGTTATCACCTTTGCCCATGATGCCAAACGGCTTAGAAGAGCAGAGTCACCTGGTGTGTCCCTCTTCCTATCACTAAAACGACCCGTAGGGAAATGAAATTAATGCCGCTTCCCCTGCCCGACCTTGCCCTTTAATGAACCCTTTAACGCGCCGAAAGCTTGGACTGAATGGCGTCGCCGATCGTTGCCGTCGACGAGGACTTCGTCGTCGATTTATATTGTTCGATCTCCCGGCGCTCCACCTGTTTGACGGCGGCACGATAGCTCAGCCCAATGCGGCGCGTCTCCGGGCTGATTTTGATAATCTTGAAATCGTATTCCTTGCCGGGCTCGAGTGGTCCCGCGCTCTTCAAAGGTCCCGTCGTCGGACGGTGCATGGACGCACCTTCGTCGCGCCGACGGCGGTCTTCGATTTCAGTGTTGTGGCAAAGAGCTTCGATATTTTCGCCAAGCTCGACGAACGCACCGAAGGTGGCAATTCGCGAGACCTTGCCCTTCACGAGTTGACCGACCTTGTGCGACTTGAACCAGTCGCCCCAAATATCATTCACCTGCTTGATGCCGAGCGAGATGCGGCGATTCTCCGGGTCGATCTTGAGCACCTTGGCCGTGATCGGCTCGCCCTTGCGGAAGACTTCGTGTGGATTCTTCACGCGCCCAGTCCAGCTTACGTCGCCAACGTGCACCAATCCGTCGAAGCCGTCCTCGATTTCGATGAACGCGCCGAATTCAGCGATGTTGCGCACCTTTCCCGTGACCACCGTGCCCACCGGATATTTTTCCGCAGTCTGCAACCACGGATCAGGCAGTGCCTGCTTCATTCCGAGAGAAACGCGGCGGTCGCTGGGCTTGATGTCCAGGACCACGACATCGACTTCTTCGCCGACTTTCGCGAGCTTGGAAGGGTGCGTGACCTTCTTGTTCCAGCTCATCTCGGAGACGTGCACCAAGCCTTCGATGCCTTGTTCCAGCTCGACGAAAACGCCGTAGTCCACAACGCCGACGATCTTGCCGTGGACTTTGCCGCCGGCCGGATACTTCTCCGCGGCGTTCACCCACGGGTCAGCCGCGAGCTGCTTTAGTCCGAGCGAGACGCGTTGCTTCTCCTTATCAAACTTGAGAATAATGACGTCGAGCTCTTGCTCCGGCTTCACCACGTCGGACGGATGCTTGACGCGGCCCCAGCTCAGGTCGGTAAGGTGCAGCAAGCCATCAATTCCGCCGAGATCGACGAATGCGCCGTACTCCGTAACGTTCTTAACGTGGCCGTGTACGACTTGGCCTTCGGTGAGCGTTTCCATCAATGCGGCGCGCTTGCTGTGCAGCTCTTCTTCCAGCAGCGCACGCCGGCTAACCACCACGTTGCCGCGGCGGCGATTCAGCTTAGTGATGCGAACCTGAAGTTCCTGGCCGAGAAGATTGTCTAGATTTTGCGTGGGCCGCAGATCGTATTGTGAACCGGGGAGAAACGCACGCACACCGACGTCGACAACCAGACCGCCTTTAATGCGGTCGACTACTTTTCCCGTGACGGTATCTTTCCCTTTGAAAGCGGCGTCAATGCGCTCCCAAGTGCGGCGGCGCAATACCTTCTGATACGAGACGATGATGTAGCCTTCTTTGGTCTCGCCGGTGCGCTGCACTTCGATTGTGGCGTTGGGTTCCGGGCGCGGGATTTCCGTTTCGGAAAATTCCACCGCTGGTATTAAACCTTCGGTTTTCTGTCCGAGGTCAACGACCACACCCTGCTCGGTGTACGCGACAACCTTTACTTCGATAATTTCGTTTTGCGAAGCCGTTTCTTGCGGCTCGCCGTACTGCTCCATCAACTTGCTCATCTCTTCGGAGCCGGCCGCCTCTTCAGCGGCTGCGGCGGCTTCCGCGTCGACCGGAGCTGCCGCCTCTTTGCCGTGCCCTTCCTGTCCCGCCTGAACAGCTGGCGTCGCGGCCTGCGCCGGACGTGAATCACCGTCGGCCTGCGGAACAGGAGCCGCGGTCGCTTCTTCCTTAGCCGCATTGACTTCGGCTACGACTTCGCTGGCCCCGGCCTTCGCAGGGTTTCCGTCGTTAGTTGCTTTGGGTTTTTCTGATTCAGCGTCTTGTGCAGGAGCGGCGGCTGCCGCGGTTGACGGGTTGTCGTGGTCAGGAAACATGGTTGATGGCCTCCGGGAGATGGCTTTCTATAGTCGATAAAATTCCTTGCGATGGCCCAATAGGGGTTTGTGCAAGGAGGTTAACCGCTGAGCGGTCACCGAGGACAAAGATGCTGCGGGCGTCGAAAACGCTGCAACTTGAAAATGATACGCGCCGCCTTTGCCCTGTGTCAATGAATCGCGAGAAGTCTATTCATGCTCGCGCCCGGCCGGTTTGCCGGACCTCACGGCGAAAGTCCGGAGCGAATACTTCCACCGTGCGGCACATTTCGTAAAGACGCGAGCGCATGCGCGCGCCAATCCGGTCCGCTATCGCGTCTTCCCGTACAGCGACGCGCTGCCCCCCCGGCGAACGCGGCGCAGGCTCGGTATTTGGCGCTTCGTCAAAATAATTTGTCGTAAGAATGGTGACACGCCGATCGTTATAGCGAGCGTTCAGCACCAAGGCGATGATATCTAGAACCCAGGCGGAAGGTTTGCTGGCTCCGAGGTCGTCCAATACCAAGACTTCCACGGTGCGGATCGGTTCCAGGATGCTCATTTCCGTGGATTCGCTTGCGGGGTTGTAGCTAGCCTGAATTTCCTTCAGCAGTTCGCGGTAGTCGCAGAAAAGGCCGGCGTGTCCGCCGCGGATCAATTCCTTAAGGGAGGCAACTGCAAGGTGCGTCTTTCCCACGCCAGAGGGACCCATCAGTAGCAATCCCTTTTCCGCCGACCCGGGATAGTCGCGCACGAAGCCTTGCGTCAAGAGCTTGGCATTCTTCAGTGACTGCGAATGCTGCGTGGTCCAGGTCTTGCCGTCAACGAGATCAGTGACGTAACTCTCGAAATCGCAATGCTCGTAACGCTTGGGTACGCGCGCGCGTTCCATCGTACGAGTAGCGCGTTCTTCCATGCCGCAATCGCAGGCCACGGCAACGTTGCCACGCGTTCCGTCGGTTCGCGGCACCAACTTCCACCCGGTTCCTCTGCACAGCGAGCAATTTTCAAGAGCCATTTTGTAGGAGTCGGGCTTCAGCCCGGCGCGCCTGCTGCAAAGCATACGAGTGGGCGCGCCCCGGGGCAAGCTGTGGTGTTGGGAAAACTGTGGAAGGGCTTAGCACGCGCGCGCTGCTAGCCTTCTCTTACTGGAACTCGGA
>DATBYP010000077.1:0-7145 GCA_036513675.1 Candidatus Acidiferrum sp. | reverse complement strand
CTGCAGCGCATCGTTCGAGACATGCACGGAATCCGTGCGCATGTAGGTGATCAGCGCGACGGAGCCTTCCTCGCCGAGTTCCACGCCTTCATAAAGCCGTTGCGCTACTCCCATGGTGCGCTTGGCGGTGTAACGCAGCCGATTGTAGGCCGCCTGCTGCAGCTTCGACGTCGTAAAGGGCGGCGGCGGATTGCGCCTTTTTTCCTTCTGCGCAACGGAAGTGACCTGCCACTTCGCCTTGCTGACCGCGGTAACGATCTTGTCCGCTGCTTCCTGATTCCCAACCTCAATATCCTCGCCCTTGTACTTGCTCAGCTTGGCTTCAAAAATCGGCGGCTCGCCCGCGTCCAGCATGGCGTGAATCGTCCAATACTCCTGCGGCACAAACGCCCTAATAAGTTGCTCGCGCTCCACAATCAACCGCAGCGCCACGGTCTGCACGCGTCCCGCGGACAATCCCCGCCGCACTTTGTCCCATAGCAGCGGCGAAATCTTGTAACCCACAATGCGGTCCAGCACCCGCCGCGCCTGCTGCGCGTCCACAAGGTTCGAATCCACTTGCCGCGGCTTCTCAAACGCCGCGCGTATGGCCTTCGGCGTAATCTCGTTGAATGTCACACGGAAAATCTTCTTGGGGTCAATCGGTGGAATGCTAATCTCGTCGCGGTTCTTTTTGCCGGCTTTGGACTTGCCCTTGGCATCCGTCTTGGATTCAGCCTCTTCTTTTTCTTTTGCTTCCGCGGCCTTGTTGCCATTGCTGGACGCTTCTTCTTCGTACTTAGTGGGTTTGGAAAGCACCATCGCCAAGTGCGCCGATATCGCCTCGCCTTCGCGGTCCGGGTCGCCCGCCAGATACACCGCCGTGGCCGAGCTCGCCGATTTCCTCAGATCATTGATAACCTTGCCTTTGCCCGAAATAATCTGCAGGGTGGGCTCAAATATCTTGGCGTCATCCAGCGTTATTGGTTTCCTGTTCGATTTCTCCGCAGCCGCAGCGGCCGCCTTGCCCTTTTTGCCCCGTCCCTTCTTCTTTTTCTTGGGTTCGTCATCGGGCATACGAAGACCGATCGTCTTCTTAGGCAGGTCCATTACGTGCCCGATCGACGCTTTGACGGTGTAATCCCGTCCCAAATACTTATTGATCGTCTTCGCCTTGGCAGGCGACTCCACTATAACCAGCGAACGTGCCATCTTGTCTTTGTAACCCCGGATTCCCTTGTAGGAAGGCCTATGTGGCGGGGCTTGTGCCCTTCTCGCTACCTTATTGAAGATGCGCAAACGCGCCGTACGGATTCATTTCCCTATTCGCGCAATCGCTAAGCGCCTGCTTTTCAGTGGTTTCCAGTAGTGGAAAGCCTGATCCTCATCGCCTAGAGTAGGACTTTGCTGAACTGTTTGCCCGGCAACTGCCGGATAATCCCTTTCATCTCCAAGTCAAACAGCGTAGCCAGAACTTCGGAAGAGTTCAACCCCGACGACTCTACAATCTCATCAATGTGCTTTGGCGCGTCCGTGCTTAGCAAATCATAGAGCTTCTTCTCTGACGAATTCAGCGACGCTGCCGCAAGCAGATTCCGTTGCTCCGCTTCCGGTTGCTCCGCCTTCATCAAGGCGGCCTGCACGGGCGTAGGCAGCTCTTCGACCACATCCGCCCCGTTGGTCACCAGCTTCGCACCTTGTTTGATCAACAGATTCGGCGCAAAGCTCACCGGCTGCGTAACATTTCCTGGCACGCCGAACACTTCGCGCCCAAACTCCATTGCCAGCCGCGCCGTAATCAGCGATCCGCTGTACTGCGCTCCCTCGACCACCACCACGCCCAGCGGCATTCCCGCCACGATCCGGTTGCGGATGGGAAAATTCTCCGGCGCCGGATGCGTCCCCAGCGGAAATTCGCTCACGATCGCTCCGCGCTCCAGCACCCTTTCGTACAATTTCCTGTTCTCCTTCGGGTAGCAGACATCCACCCCCGTGCCCAGCACCCCGACGGCCCGGCCATTCGCCGCCAGCGCCCCTTGATGCCCGATCGCATCGATGCCGCGCGCCATTCCGCTGACCATCACCAACCCGCGCGCCGCGAGTTCACGCCCCAACCGCTCCGCCATTTGCGTCCCGTAAAGCGTCGGCCGCCGCGTGCCCACAATGCCGATGCTCGGCTGATTCAGCACCTCCGCATCCCCGCGCACGTACAGCATCACCGGCGGATCGTAGATTTGCAGCAGCGTCTGCGGATATTCCGGGTCGGTCCAGTTCACCAAGCGGCAGCGGTCAATACGCCGTGTAAGCGCCAGTTCTTTCTCAGCCCGTTTGAACGATTGCTTCTTGAAGACCGCTTGCGCCACCGGCGCCGGCAACCTGCACGCCTCCAGCCGCGTCAGCGGCGCCCGAAATACTTCGTCCGGCGACCCAAATTCGCGCAGCAACCGCGCAGACAACCTCGAAGCCAGCCCAGGGGTAAGCGCCAGCGCGAGCCAAGAGAGGGATGCGTCTAGCTCCATCGCCCCGCGAGCCTACGCTCAAGATAACGTTATTGTCAACTACCAGATGGGGAATTCACTCAGGCTTCTCTTGCGATTTTGCGTGCGGAGGCCCAAAACCGATTTCGAGAGGCGTATCCTTCGGCAAAACGACGTCATGCCCCCGCGAAAGGAAATTCGCGTAGATCGACATCGATGCCCCGTAAGCGCCAATCGCCATCGACACCGGCGTA
Source organism: Candidatus Acidiferrum sp. (assembly GCA_036513675.1). Taxonomy (GTDB): domain Bacteria; phylum Acidobacteriota; class Terriglobia; order Acidiferrales; family UBA7541; genus Acidiferrum. The sequence goes on along the minus strand of DATBYP010000077.1, from coordinate 4,435 downwards.
GACTTCGCCACCAGGCTCAGCAACGCGCCAGTCAAACGAAATCCCGAGCCACCGGCGGCCGTTCGAACCCCTGGACCCGCCATCTCCGTCGTGCCGTGCTCAACCTCCGTGTGTGAAGCCGCGGCCGCCAGCATCACCGCTAAACCAGACGACAGATACCGCGTCTTGCTGTCCGTCGTACGCGCCCCGCCCTCTTCATCGAGTTGCATGTTCGCCCGGCGATCGACTTCCACGCCCTCGAGGTTTCCCACCATCGCCTGCGAGCGCTCTGCTTGCGCCTGCGCTTGCATCTGCAATTGCGCCAGTGCTTGTACCGCCTCGGGCGAAGTTTCAATCCGCTCGAAAATAACGCGCAGCTCGCCATTGTGGTGCAGCTTCCGCGCAGACTTCGCTTTCACCACCTCGCCAATCAATCGGCTGTTCGCCGGCAGAATCAGCTGATGCGCCGGGGAATACAGCGGCTCCGTCAGCACGGCCGTAACCGGAGTTCCGCGCGTAGCCGTCGCCGAGCTGACTTCCGAAACCAAGCGAGCCTTCAGCGTGCTGTCTGGAACCGGCTCGCTTCCCACCGCCACAAGCTGTTCACTCGTCCGCGTGGTCGCCCCAAAATCCAGCGGCCCTTCGAGCTCCGCCACAAACCGCGTCCCAGGCTGCACGTACTGCCGCCGATACGGCGACTGCGCCACCACAAATTCTTTGAGCCGGTGCATTTTGCCCGGCGCGGTTACCTTCTGCCACCCTTCATGCGCTTGCTGTTTAGCTTCCGCGATCTTGCCCTTCGCTTCGCTCTTAGCCCGGTCCGTCGCGCGTCCCGCAACCCCTTTCTGATTTTGCTTGGCGGGATTGCTCACCAAATGCACCACCTCCGCCGTCCCCGGCATGACCGTAGTTGTTATCGGCACCTGCCTGCCGTCCGGCAGCGTAACCATGTCAAACGTCACTTCGTACTTATGGAACGGCGAGAAATCTCCGTTCGCATACGCCATAGTGCGTTTCACCCCAGAAACCGGAGCGATGCGCTTCACATGACCCGTTGCCACGCTTCCCGCCGGAATCACCTCTTGATCGAACGCGTACACCGCTTCCACAACCTTGCCATGAACAACTTCCCCGGAATCACGGATGCGCACCCGCTGGTCCACCGCAATGCGCAGCGGCGTCCCCGTCGGAAGCGTCAGGGGAATCGTAGCTGGCACCGCGGGCTCAACCGCTCGCCGCTCTTCCTCTGAGGAAGGCGGCGCGCACAGCGAAGCGCTCGCGTCTTCCCTCGGAGTTTCGTCGCAGGCCGAAACCAACTGGGCTGCTGGTGGCGCGCTTTGCGCACTATCTGGGGCCGATTGGCCCAGCGCCGCCGAAGCGCAAACCAGCAACGAAATCGGCAGACACTTAGAGATTCGAGCAAAATACATAATCTTTTACCTCGACGTCCTCGCTTGGGGGGCGGGTACCCGCGTTCGTTTTCAGAGATTAGATATTCGCGCAGCCAACACGAATTGTCTACGCTCGCTTTGAACCACAAAGTGCCCGTGGCGTTGCCTGCCGCTTTTGGCCTCGCTTACGGCTGTGCGCCATCTTCTTGGAGAATTAACTCTAGTGTGATGACAAAGAGGTCGGCATCCGATTCCGAAAATATCAGCGGTGGCCGCAGCTTGATGACATTGTGGTAGGGTCCATCGGTTCCCGCCAAAATCCCGCACTCGCGCAGCCGGTTCACCACGTAATCCGCTTGTTCCGTCGCCGGCTCGCGCGTTTCTCGATCACGCACTAGATCGATACCCAGGAATAGCCCGGAGCCGCGCACATCGCCTATCAACCGATGGCATGCTTGGAGCTTCTTCAATTCCATCATCCAATGTTTTCCGACGCGCAGCGCCCGATCCTGCAGCCCCTCGTCTCGCACCACATCGAGCACGGCCAATCCCGCCGCGCACGCCACCGGATTCCCTCCGAACGTGCTGAAAAATTCCATGCCGTTCGCAAACGATTCAGCGATCTCCTTGGTAGTCACCACCGCTGCGAGCGGAAACGCATTCCCAATCGGCTTGCCAAGCACCACAATATCTGGCACCACACCTTGCGTTTCGAATCCCCAGAAATGCGTGCCCAGCCTGCCGAATCCCACTTGCACTTCATCCGCAATGCACACAGCTCCCGCCGCGCGCACCCGCCGATACACCTCCCGCAGATAATTCGGCGGAAACACAATTTGCCCCGCTACACTCGGCAGCGTCTCCGCGATAAACGCCGCTACGTCGCGCCCTTCGCGTCTCGCACTCTCAAGAATCTCCCCCACGTGCGCGGCATACTTCGCTCCCGCTTGCGTATCGTCCCGCCGGTACAAGCCGCGATAATCGTCCGCGATCGGCGCCACATGCACCCACGGTTTTCGTCCCCGCCCGCCCGGACCATTAAATTTGTAAGGGCTGATTTCGATAAGCGTATTCGTATGCCCGTGATACGCGTGCTCGAGAACGATCACGTCCTCGCGCCCCGTATGCGCCCGCGCCAGCCGCAGCGCCAGCTCGTTCGCTTCGCTCCCCGAATTCACGAAGTAGCAGACGCGCAGCGATGGTGGGCACAGGTCCGTAAGCCGTTCCGCGTAGCGAAGCACGTTATCGTGCAAATACCGCGTGTTCGTATTGAGCAGCGCAAGCTGTTCCTGCGCCGCCCGCACCACGCGCGGATGGCTGTGCCCCACGAGCGGCACATTGTTGTACACATCTAAATACGCGCGCCCCGTGTCGTCATACAAATACTGCATCCACCCGCGAACAATCTTCAGCGGCCGCCGGTACGAAATGCTCAGATTTTTCCCCAGCAAAGAGCGTCGCGCCGCCAAACTTTCGCCCGCGCCCTCTTCTTTCGCCGGAAATCGCTCTGCCGGAATCCCCAGCAACAAATTTGGATCGGGAGACAAACTCGTCCACACGCCACGCTCCGAAACCCGCGCAACGCCGGGAAAATCCGTCCCCAGCTCCAGCAAATCACTAATAATCTGAAAGTGCAGATGCGGCGCCCACCCGCCGTTTTCGTGTGTAGCCCCTACCTCCGCGAATTTTTCGCCGCGCGTGACCGGTTGCCCCATCCGCAAACTCTTTAACGTCTCGGTCGTGAGATGTCCGTATAACGTAAAGAAACTTTGAATCCCGCCATTTGCACCGGCAATCTCGTGGCGCAGCACCACCACTGGCCCGTAATCAAAAGCCGCGGTGTTATTCGCGAACGAATGCACGACTGCGTCCAGCGGAGCGCGAACCGCGCTCCCCGGCTGCACTTGCAAATCAATTCCCAGATGAATGGTGCGCCGCTCGTCAACGGGACTCCCGCTCCCAAACTGCCCTGACGTGTAAATCGCGCGCGCCTCGTCATAGCGGCCCACCCCTACCACGGCGCCCGCACGTTTCATCTCCGCAAAAATCCGTTCACTTGCAACCACCGGATTAGCCGCGCTGGGATCTGCCCCAAGAAGCCTGCTTCCCACGCTAAAATCAAATACAAGGCTCGGCGCCGTGCGCAACTCTGCATCGAGCACGGACGCTGCCGCCGAACCGTTTTCCACCAGCCATTCCTTCAGCGCTCCGCTCTCCGGAACAGCCTCCAGCCCGCACGCCTCGCGAAACGTGTAATGCGCAAAGCGCGGATGAATTGTCGCCAGCCGCCCCAGCGCCTCCCAAGCCGGCCCTTCGCTGACCGTCACATACGCATCCTCCGGCTTCACCGTCGCGCGCTGCGCCGAATTCACCACGCTGACCGCCAGCCGCATCCCCATCAGCGGAAACAAAACGCCCAGATCGTTCTCCGTCAGAGGAAACGCGCTGTGATATCCGGAGACCACCTCCGCAGCCGCACGCAGCGGATTCTCTTTTCCCAAAATCGCATAAGCCGCGGCAATCGCCACTTCCGAAATCGTCACCGTCTCATGCATGTCGCCGAAATCAATGACGCTGACCACGCGTCTCGGCAACGGCAGCGCTTTCCCGACCAGCACGTTGTAATCGTTGGCGTCCCCGTACACCACGCTGCGCCGCAACCCAGCCAGCGCCGGAGTAACTTCGCTTTCATAAAGCGAGAGAAATGTTTCAACCAGCGCGCGCTGTGACGCGCCGCGCACAAGAGGAAGATGCTCGCGAATCCACCCCGCTCGCGCGAGATCCCATTTCAGCTCGCGCCGTGCCGCAGAATGAGAAAAATCCGCCAGCGCCGCGTCCATTTCGCCAAGAAAACCGCCCAGGCTCCGCAATAGCTCGGGGGAATGAGGCCGCGCTTTCACCAGCATAGTGCCCGGCACATAGGTGAGCAGCCAAACCAGCCGCTGCGATCCGTCCGCCGCGGTAACAGCGGCAAACGCCTCACCATTCCGGTTGGTTCGAACGCGCGGCAGCGTAAGCTGCGGAGAACGAAGCGCCAAGTGCTGCAGCCCGCGGCACTGCATATC
>DATBYP010000076.1:0-3759 GCA_036513675.1 Candidatus Acidiferrum sp. | reverse complement strand
CCTCTCCGGCAATCGGGTAACCATCGGCCGCAATGGAGTGGTCGCGGCCAATATCAGCGCGAGGGAAATCGTGGTGCTCGGCAAGGTGCGGGGCAATCTTACCGCGAGCGACCGGGTGGACATCCGCAGTGACGGTTCGCTTACCGGCGACGTTGTGGCGGCGCGCATTTCGATTGAAGACGGCGCCTTCTTTAAGGGTGGCATCGACATCCGCAAAGCGGGAGCGGCAGTAGGCTCGAAGCCGGAAGAAGTGACGAAGAATGTTTCGAGCGCCGCGCCGGAACCGGCGATCGCGGCGCGAGCGTAGAGCGGCTCTCAAGCCAGTAAAGTTCAGAACGTAAAGGGCATCCTCGTTATGAGGATGCCCTTTGTTTTTGCGATCATGCCCGGCCGATCGTAGAAAATGCGTGACCGGGCTACGACGGGAGGCAGGTCGTGAAATCCAAAAATCGATTTATGGCCGCTTACAGCGCCGGACAATCCGCGTACCAAAATCACGCCATCTATGACATGGAGCCGTGGGGGGATGGGCCTGTGTTGCCCGGTTGGCTGTCGTAACGAGTTCTTCCGAGATTTTGCTTGAACGCTACACCGCCCTACCCTGGATGGGACGCCAAGGGATCTCCAGTGTTGCGTTGGCGCTGGTCTGGGGCGTTATCTTCGCAATTCGAAACAGGCAGCGCGCAGTTAAGCGCGACTAGGTGTGTCCCGTTCCAAGATTTTCCTCTTCCCTCACTAACACAGCCAGAGGTACCTCACGGTTCTTTGCCGGTAGCCATGGTCTCCGCGGCTTGGCTTTCGGCTACGCTTGGGAACGCAGCTGGTTTTTTTCTGCGAAGATCTGCCGGCAAGGCCGAACGCAACAACCAGAGTCCTGCGGCGACGGCTGCAGCCCAGGTTACGGTCGCGAGCGCGAGGGCGAGGAGATCGGCGCGGCGGCTGCCATCGAGCGATATCGTCCGCATGACCTCATAGCTCAATCCGCCGGATGCGGCGCCCACCAGTGCCGCCTTTCCTAGTTCTTTCCAGTTCATGCCGCCAAACGACACCATGCCGCGAATGTGCAGGAGCAGGGCGATGGCTAGGGCGTTGGCGGCGATGCCAACGTCCGATGCGATGGCTAGGCCGCGGACTGACAGTGTTCGAAAGAACAGCGCGTAGATGGGTAGAGATGCGAGAGTGATGAGGCTGGTGGCGATCATCGGAGTGAGCGTATTGCCAGAGGCATAGAACGCGCGGGCGTAAAGCGCCTGACTGGACCACAAAGCCAGCGAGAGCGAAAACCAGAAAAAGTAGAGCGCGGTGGATTCGGAATCCGCGAAGGTGAAGTGGCCGCGGCGATAGACGAGGTCGATGAGCGGGACGGCAATCGCCATCATCCATCCGGTGATCAGCAGGGACGCCGCCGTGATGCGATAGACCGAAGCATTCACGGTGGCGGCGAACTCGGCGAACTTTTTTTCTCCGAACAGGCGCGAAAAAAAGGGCAGCGACGCCTGGCCGGTGGCTTGTCCGAGAATGGCGATGGGAACGGCGAAGAGTCGCTTGGCATAGTTCAGCCTGGCGATGTCGCCGATGCCGCTTGAGGCGAAGTAACGGAGGATCCAGTCGTCGGCGGTGACAAGGGAGACGCCGAGCATCAGCGGGATGGAGAGCCGCACCCACTCGCGGAACGCCGGATTCTTCACATCGAACGAGGGGCGGTATCCGGTGCCGATTTTGGCGGCTCCGATCGCGTTGATCAGAAATGGTCCGGCAATGCTGCCGGCGAGGGCGCCGAAGGCTAGAGACGCAATTCCCATCTGGCGCCCGGCGACAACTCCACCGGCGATAATGAAGACGTTGTAGATCAGCGGACCGAATGCCGGCAACAGGAAGAGACGGTGTGAGAGCAGCACTGCCGAAACGACTCCCCCAACGTAAAAGAAGATCTGCGCGGGCAGCAGGATGCGCGTGAGATGAACGCAGAGCCGCATCTGCTCCTGGGTGAAGCCGTGGAACATCCAACCGGCAAATTGAGGCGTGAAGATTTCGGCCAGGATGGTGCCGGCGACCAACACGGTGGTCATCACGGTGATGATGATCGAAAATGTTTTCTGCGCGTCCTGCTCGCGCTTTTCCGCCAGGAAGCGAGTGTAGATTGAGATGAAGGTGATCGAGGCGGTGCCGCCGGCCACGATGTAGTTGAGCCAGTCGGGCAGCGTGAACGCGGCGACGTAGGCGTCGGTCTGCTGTCCGGCACCGAAAGCGTAGGCGATGTAGGCCTCGCGAATGTATCCGATGACGCGCGAGAGCGTGATGGCTGCCATCAGCAGCAGCGTCGCCGAGAAGGCGGTGTGCTGGTGTGATGGGCGGAAAAAGCGCAGCAGACGCATCCTTCGCAGATTAACGCATCTGGCGGTTGGTGGGAGAGTTATTGGCGGCTCTGGAATCGGGGAAGGCAATCTTGGCTTCGGGACGAGCGCTGAGGATTGTGAGTTGGTGTAATCGCGCTTATTTCGATTGCCGCAGGGCGTCCGCCTGGTTCGCGACGAAAATCGCTCCCTGGTTTCTGGCATCTTTTTCCAGAGTCGCCAGATGAGAGCGGGCGGTAGCGGAGCCGGACCACAATGCAATTTCCCCTAGCGCAAGACGCGCCTGCAGCTCGTAGAGCCGATACCCATGTTTGTGCGTCGTGGAAACCATGGATTCGAGTTGCTGACGCGCCTCCGCGGCCTTGCCCGACTTTGCCTGCACACGAGAATCGGCAAGGGTGGCTTCAAAACGTGGCGTCTCGCCGGCAGCTTGCCGCGAGCGGGCGACGGCTTTCGCGGCGGCGCCGCGCGCCTCCGCCAGATTGCCTGCGCTTAAGAGATTGCGCGCCAGCAAAGCATGGGCCCATGCGCTACTGGAGGTGGAATTGGTTTTATCGAACACCGCGGCCGACTGACGAGCCAGCGCTTCGCCATCAGAAAATCTTCGTTCCTGCAGCGCGACGAAAGCGAGCGCGGTGTGGATTTGGGCGGCGAAGTCCTCATCTTTGATTTCTTCACAAATGGCCAGCGCTTGCTGGTATTGCTTGCCTGCCCCCGCCAGGTCGCCGCGGACGACAAGAACGTCGCCCAAACCGGACATCGGATATGGCTGCCCACCGCGGTAGGTGATTTCCTGCGCGAGAGAGAGCGCCTGATCGAAGTACTTCTTGGCCGCGTCGGGATTGCCCATTTCCAAAGACAGGTTCCCCAGATTATTCAGCGTGGCGGAAGAGCCGCGACGGTCGCCGAGTTCGTTGAAGGCGGCCAGCGCCTGTTGCTGCATCTTCAGGGCGCCGGTCAAATCCCCTAAGCTATCGAGGGCATTGGCGATATTTCCATAGTCGCTGGCGAGGTTGGTTGGATCGTGAACGCTCTGGTCAAAGCGCAAGGCCTGGTCGTAGTATGTCTTTGCTTCTTGTAGTTTTCCCTGCTGGTAAAGAATATTTCCGATCCGCTCACGCGAGGCGCGAATACTTTTTTGAGCCCCGATCTCCTGAAAAACCGGAAGCGCCTCCTCAACTTTCTTTCTCGCGCCTTCGAAATCGCCCTGGTCGAAGAGCACGTCCGCAGTCATGAGCAAGGTGCGAGCCGCTCCCTGTCGATAGCCAGCCGAGGAAAAGAGCTCTCTGGCCTGCGCCGCAAGTTGGATCGATTTGTCCGACTGCCCCATGCGCTCGCAGGCAATCGCTTCCAGTTGCAAGGCCTCCGCGACCAGTAAACTGGCACCCACCGCACGTCCCCGATT
>DATBYP010000075.1:0-12406 GCA_036513675.1 Candidatus Acidiferrum sp. | reverse complement strand
CGACTCCCAAATTTGTCGAAGAACTGTTTGCTGTCGGAGAGATCGTCTTCCCAGTCTTCGGAGTTGACTCGCAGGAGCTCTTCCATCGTTTCAGGTGAGATTTTCAGACCGTCCAGCGTGAGCGCGTTGCGCGTGGGCACGAAGCCGACGGGCGTTTCTTCGGCCGCGCCGCGGCCTTCGACGCGCTCTAAAATCCATTTCAGCACGCGGACATTTTCGCCGTAGCCGGGCCACAGAAATTTTCCGTCGGCGCCGCGGCGGAACCAGTTCACGTGGAAAATTTTGGGTGGACGCGGGATGCGCTTGCCCATCTCCAGCCAGTGGCGGAAATAGTCGGCCATGTTGTAGCCGCAGAAGGGCAGCATGGCCATGGGATCGCGGCGCACAACACCTACGTTTCCGGTGGCCGCGGCAGTCGTTTCGCTGGCCATGGTGGCGCCAACAAAAACACCGTGCTGCCAGTCAAACCCTTCGTAAACCAGAGGGGCGACACGCGCCCGGCGGCCGCCAAAAATGAACGCGGAAATTGGCACGCCTTCCGGCGCTTCCCACTTTGGCGAAATGGAGGGAGATTGCCGCGCGGGGACGGTGTAGCGCGCATTGGGATGCGCCGCCGGTCCCTTGGAGGTGTCCCACTTTTCGTTTTTCCAGTTGATGAGCCCGGGAGGAGGCGGACTGCCGATGCCTTCCCACCAGGGTTCGCGGTCCGCGGTCATTGCGGTGTTGGTGAAAATAGTATTTTTGTGCAGCGCGCCCATCACGTTGGGATTCGTGAGCATGCCGGTTCCAGGCGCGACGCCGAAGAAACCAGCTTCTGGATTAATGGCATGCAAATAACCATCATCCCCGATTTTCATCCAAGCGATGTCGTCACCCACGGTCCACACGCGGTAGCCCTGATCCTGGAGAGCGGAAACCATCATCGCCAAGTTGGTTTTGCCGCAGGCACTGGGGAAAGCCGCGCCCATGTAGGTAACTTTGCCGCCGGGGGATTCGAGGCCGAGGATGAGCATGTGCTCCGCCATCCAGCCTTGCTCGCGCGCCATGTAGCTGGCGATGCGCAGCGCAAAACATTTCTTGCCCAGCAAGGCGTTGCCGCCGTAGCCGGATCCGACGCTCCAGATCAGCCTCTCCTGCGGAAAATGCGCGATGTAGCGGCGCATCGGATCCAGGTCACCGATGGAATGCAAGCCGGGAACAAACTCGGAGGAAGCGCCGATTCGGTCCAGGGCGACTTTGCCCATGCGCGACATGATTCGCATGTTAGCGACGACGTAAGGGCTGTCGGTGATCTCTACCCCTGCTTGGCTGATAGGAGAACTCACCGGGCCCATGATGTACGGCACGACGTACATGGTGCGGCCGCGCATGGCCCCATCGAAGAGCGCCCCAATCTTGTGCTTGGCTGCGCCGGGATCCATCCAGTTATTGGTGGGGCCGGCATCGTCCTTTCCGGGCGTACAGATAAAAGTGAGGTGCTCGGTGCGGGCGACATCATTGGGACTGCTGCGATGCAGGTGACAATTCGGGAAGCTTTTCTCGTTGAGCATCTCGGAATCGCCTGCGCGAAGCATTTCGGCGATGATGCGCTCGTTCTCGTCGGAGGAACCGTCGCAATACACGATACGCTCGGGCTTGGTAAGCCTCGCCGCGTCATCAACCCAGTTTTCGAGTGGAGTCCCCACGATGCTCCTTCTGCGAGAAGGCCGGCGTGCGCCCCAGATAGCGTTTGAAAGCCGTTGCCGATACCGAGGGACCGCTCGTGAACCGCAGGTACGTGCATGCGGCAAAGCCAACCGGACGGCGTGAGGCGGGAATTTCAGGCCAGGCTGGCAGGGCGGTATGCAATCGGCACTGACAGTGTATGTTACCGGTCGGCGAGTGCGCAAGATGGCGAACCTGTAGAGCTATTAATGTGGCGACGACTGGGAACCGTGCCTTGCTGAGACCGCTACTTACTCTCGAAGTAGCGGAGCGACGGAATGATTGTGTATTGAAATCGGCTGGCTTAGACTTCCGCCGAAATTGGGGGAGGAAGCATGCAAACACGAAGAACATTTTTAGGGTCGGTGGGGGCAGCGGCTGCCTTGAGTGTCACCGGGCGCACGGCGTTCGCCGGCGAGTTGGGAGCTACGGAATCAGGTGCGAGCATCAACGAAACTGAAAGAAGTAGCGCGGATGCGGTTCCGGCTGCATCTCCGAGTTCGGGCGAGAAGATGTTGTTCTGGGCGGCGGTTTCGACGCCGTGCGACAAGAACCTCAACTTCGATCCAGAGCTCTACAAGGATTTGCTGGCGTATCTAAAGTCCCAGGGCGCGGATGGCGTCGTGGTGTTAGGAACGACCGGCGAATTTCCCTCGTTCTCATTTGCCGAACGGAAGAAGGTAGCCGAGACGGCGTTCAAGAACAGAAACGGCTTGAACATTATCGTCTCTTCGGGGACTTCGAATTTTCCGGAGACCATCGAGCTCTCAAAACACGCGGAGGAAAATGGTGCGGACGGGTTGCTGATTGTGCCGCCCTTTTATTACAAGCATCCGCGGCAAGGGGCGCTCACGAAGTATTACTCGATGATTTTCGAGCAAGTGAAGATTCCGATCAACCTGTATCACATACCATTTGCGAGCGGCGTGCCCATTTCGTTGGAACTCCTGCACAGCTTGGAGAAGTACCCGAATTTGGCAGGCATCAAGGACTCGGTTGATGACGCCGAGGAATATCGTGCCTTTGTGAAAGAGTTCCCGAACCTGAATATGCGAACGGGCACTGACGTCAATTTGAAATATGCGCTGGATCATGGGATGGGCGCCATTCTGGCGGAAGGCAACAACTTTACGAAGCAGATCGCGGCGGTGTTTGCGGCGAAGCGCGCGGGCAAGGATATTGATGAGCCGATTGCGAAGCTGAATGCAGCCTCGAAGGTATTGCGGGCGGGTGGCGTCGATGAGTACGGCCCGATGAAATATGCGCTGAGCTTGCAGATGGGGACGCGGCAGTTCTATCAACGGCCACCGAACTCGGACGTAACCGAAGAGCAGAAGGCCAAGATTAAGGCGGCGTTGGACGATATTAAGCGGATGGGATGAGGACGTCCCAGGGGCACAGCGAGAAATGGCGGTGCGGCGGGCGACTCGGTGGAGGGGCGGAATGTTTCGACGGAAGACAAAGATAGCGGCATGTCTGTTTGTCCTCGGTGAGGTGCTGGCGCTGCTGCCAGACGCGGCTTCGGCGCAGTGGAAACCTAAAGATACGGAGTGGCCTACCTATGCGGCGGACCTGGCGGGAACGCGCTACCGGCCACTCGATCAGATCAATGCTGCAAACTTCAACGATTTAGAAATTGCCTGGCGGATCAAAACCGATAATTTTGGGAACCGGCCGGAGTACAAATTGGAAGGCACGCCGCTAATGGTTAACGGCGTGTTATATGCGACGGCAGGATCGCGGCGCGCGGCGATTGCTGTCGATGCGGCCACGGGCGAGTTGCTGTGGATTCACGGCGAGCACGAAGGCGCACGCGGCGGCGCCGCTCCGCGCCAGCTTTCCGGGCGCGGGCTGGCGTACTGGTCGGATGGAAAAGAGGAGCGGATTTTGTATGTGACGCCGGGCTATCAGCTTATCTGCCTGGATGCGAAGACAGGTTTGCGCATGCGGACGTTTGGAAAGAACGGCGCGATTGATTTAAAGCAGGACGATGACCAAGAGATTTTGCCGGACTTGACCACAGGGGAAATCGGAATTCAGTCGGCGCCCGTAGTGGCGAAGAACACGATTATTATCGGCGCGGCGTTTCGCGAAGGCATGACCCCGAAAAGCATGCGCAACAACAAAGGGTATGTGCGCGGGTTTGATGTCCGCACAGGAAAACGGCTGTGGATTTTTCACACGATTCCAAAAAAAGGCGAGTTCGGGTACGACACCTGGCTTGACGGCTCGGCGGAATATACGGGAAACAACGGCGTATGGACACAAGTCACGGTCGACGAAGAACTCGGCCTCGTATATTTGCCCGTGGAATCGCCGACGAATGATTTTTATGGCGGGCACCGGCACGGGACCAATTTGTTTGGCGAAACGCTCGTGTGCGTCGATTTGAAGACGGGCGCGCGGAAATGGCACTACCAATTGGTACATCACCCGCTGTGGGACATGGATATTTCCTCCGCGCCGATACTGGCGGACATTACCGTCGACGGAAAAGTTGTGAAAGCGGTGGCGCAGCCGAGCAAGCAGGGATTTCTCTATGTGTTTGATCGCGTAACGGGAAAGCCGGTGTGGCCAATTGAAGAAAAGCAAGTGGAAGTGGGGACGGTGCCGGACGAATGGTATTCGCCGACGCAGCCAATTCCGTCGAAGCCGCCAGCGTACAGCCGTAATGGCGTGTTAGAGAGCGATCTGGTCGATTTTACTCCGGAGATCAACGCGCGAGCCAAAGCAATCGCCTCGAAGTATCACCTGGGTCCGGTTTTCACGCCTCCAACGGAAAGCAAGGTGGATGGCCCATTGGGGACGCTGACAGTGGGGACTGCGTCGGGCGGAACGAATTGGCCGGGAGGGTCGTACGATCCGGAGACGCATATCGTGTATGCGTTTGCATGCAACGCCTGCGCGGAGCCGATTGGCTTGGTGCGCGCGCCGAAAACAGTTTCGGATATGAATTACATCGCAGGCACCGCGGGAGAAGAAGTAACGATTTTGCGCGGACCGGGCGAGAACGCTGGCGCCGATTCGCCTATGCCGCCCAAAAAGAGGTCATCGGGCAGCGGCTACGTGGCGCTGAACGTGGACGGATTGCCGCTGCTCAAGCCGCCGTATGGGACGATCAGCGCGATCAATCTCGATAAGGGCGAAATCGTCTGGCAGATCGCGCACGGAGAGACGCCGGACGTTGTGCGGAATCATCCGGCGCTAAAGGGGACGAATATTCCACGAACGGGGCAGGAGACCTACAACATCGGGACGCTGGTAACGAAGACTCTGGTGATTGCCGGCGATGGGCAGATCACGACGACATCCGATCATCCGCGCGGCGCGATGCTGCGAGCGTACGACAAAAAATCTGGCAAGGAAGTAGGTGCGGTGTACATGCCGGCGCCGCAGAGCGGTTCGCCGATGACGTACATGACTAATGGGAAGCAGTACATCGTCGTGGCCGTTAGCGGCGGCGCGTATTCCGGGGAGTATATTGCGTACAACTTGCCGGCGGCGGAGTGAATGCAGGAGGTATGGACATAAGCAGATTTCGAATTGCATTCGTCGGATTGCTATCCCTATCTCTCGGCGCGTTCTACGCAGCGGTTCACGCGCATGCCCAGAACGGCGGAACCCAAACGGCAGCGCAAGCCCCGCAATCAGAAACCCGCTCCGTGTGGGACGGCGTGTACACAGAAGAGCAGGCGAACCGCGGCGAGGAGCTTTATCGTAAGGAATGCGCCTCATGCCATGGGGGCACGCTAGTAGGCGGCGGTGGCGCGGCCCCGCTAACCGGCGGAACCTTCCTTTCGAATTGGAATGGGCTGACCGTCGGAGATTTGTTCGATCGGATTCGCAAGACCATGCCGCAAGGCTCGCTCGGAAAACTAAACAAGCAGCAGGACGCCGATGTCCTGGCGTACTTGCTGAGCTTCAACAAATTTCCGGCGGGAAAAACGGAGATGCCAAAGCAAGTGGAATTTTTGAAAGAGATCCGGTTCGAAGCGACGAAACCGGATGCAAAGTGAGGGCCAGATTTTGAGCTTGCGAGGAGGTGGTATGAAGAAGCTAGTTCCCGTGTTGGTGATCAGCGCTGCGTTGGTTGGGTTCGTGGCTGGTCATGCGGTACGGCCGCGACCGGAAGGCGCGCTGAGCGGACATTTCGACGACCTTTCCATGTTGCCCAATGCCATCGCGCAAAACAAAGGTGAAACAATGCCATTTGGCTACAACTCGCCGCACGAGCCCGCGCTCGCGCCTGACGCGCCGCCTATCACCTACTGGAATATCGACGACATCCGCAGGGCGCACACGGAATTGGCCGAAAAGGCGGCGAAAGCACTGACGCAGGCGGGCAGCGGAAGCTCGCAGTCGTTCGGCGGCGGACCGGTACATGTGCAGACGCGAAACTTCAGCATCTTCATGCTGTATCGAGCGCACCGCGAACAGCCGGTAATGAGCTTAACGAAGGTCGACAGCGTCTGGGACGACGCGGAGATGCACGCCGGCGCGTACGATTTTTACGTGATCACCGGGGGAACGGGCGAGATGATTGTGGGCGGTAAAATCGCTAACCGGCAGAATCTGCGCGACAAAGATGGAATCATTCCTGGCGAATATCGCGGGCAGCCAATCGAAGGCGGGCAGACATTCAAGGTGAAAGCCGGAGACTGGCTGCTAATTCCGCCAGATACGCCGCACCAGCCGAAACCGGACGCGGGCGGATTTAGTTATATGATCATGAAACTAAACGTCGGCATTTATCCGTGGAGCTTGGTTCGCTAACAAACAAGCGCAGTGAAATGATCTAGTCGGGTGAAGACCGCCCTCAAACCACCATAGATTACCCTACAGGTAATCGAACCCAACATTACCAAGTTTTAGGAATTGGCTGCGCCGATGGCGCAGGCTATGTTTTATCGTTAGCCCCCGGCGTCAGTTCTTCCCCGGGGGCACCCGGCTCAGAGTCAATTACCACCGCGCCAGTCTCCGCATTCCGCAAGAAGTAGCGAGCGGGAACGGAACAACGAAGCAAAGCCACCCTCTGTTCCGCTTGCGCGCGTGTTTACACGTTGGCAATCCAGATTGGACTGCCGTCATCGAGCTGCCGAAAGATGTCATAACCGAGCTTCATAGGTTCGGTACACGCCTGTCGACACCACGCTGATTGCCAATCCGAGACAAGCTTTACGGAGCGAAGGTAATGACCGAGGAAGAAACTGTCTGTTCAATTTTGAACAGACGAACGGTAGAGCCACGGGTAGAAGAGAGCAATCGTAAACGGAGAATTAGAACCGGGCTGGTTATCCGTCGCCTACCCGACAGAAGGCACTAGGGGACAGTGCCGTTACGACGAGGAGATCAATGAAATCACGCGGCCGAGGTTTTCTCGACGCGCCGCCATTCTTTTCGGCGGCGTTGCCGGCAAGGAAAATCGTTGAATTCAGGGCGGGGCAGACGATTATTTCGCAGGGCGATGAGTGCACGGACGTGCACTACATCGATGAAGGGATCGTGAAGCTGACGTCGGTTTCTAACCGCGGCAGGGGCGCAGTCCTGGGCATTCTGGGCTCGGGAGATTTTTTTGGGGAGAGCTGCATTAGCGGGCAGAGCGTGTATCTGACCTCCGCGATTGCGCTGGTGTCCAGCAAAGTCAGCATCCTCAGGCGAAAAGCCATGGTGCGGCTGGTGGAAGAGGATCCCGCCGTGTCCATGCGGTTCATCAACTACTTGCTGTTGCGGAATTTGCGGATGGAGCAGAACCTGATCGATCACCTGTTCAATTCCAGTGAAAAGCGCCTGGCCCGCACGCTGTTGTTGCTGGCGCGGTCCGGTGAAGAAGGCAAGCTGCCGCCGATTATCGAGAAAATCAACCAGGACACGCTTGCGGAGATGGTGGGAACGACCCGCTCACGCATCAACTTCTTCATGAATAAATTCCGGAAATTGGGATTTATTCATTATAACGGCGGGTTGAAAGTGCACAATTCGCTCGCGCGAGTGCTTGAGGAATAAGGAGCGAATGCGCAAGGGTTCTTCGGCAACGCTATTGGATCGCGCTAGGAGTTCCAGGCCACACGCGAGAGTTGGCGCTTGCGATTTTCCCATTCGCCGCCGGAAAGGATGCGCGGCGCAACTTCGATGAGCCGCGGCGTTAGCTTGAAGACGGCGAGAGCGGTCCAGGGCTTTCCATCGCGGGTGTGGAAAGAGCGCTCGTTTAGCGATTCCGCCATGTGGTTATAAGAGTGGTCCTGAACAACCATTTCAGCGAGGTGGTTGAGAACCTGCATTTCGGTGGGGTTTTCCTCCAGATGCAGGCAGTCGCCGGCAATGCGCGTGCCGTAGGGAATTTCCTCGCCCGGAACTGCTTCGGATGCGGCGGCTTCCGCTTGCACTTCGCGCTCCCACTCGACGGCAACCATGCGCCATCCAGCCGTTTCTCGTTGCTTGAGGTATTCGGTGCTGGGCCAAACAGAAAGAGCTTCTCGAATCCACTCGATCTTCTTCATGGAACGTCTCCTTGACGACTTACCCCTTAGGCGACCAGAGAGGCACACACTCCCCTCGGATCCCAACAGGCAATTCGTATGCCTACTTTCGTATGCCGGTAACTCTTTTATACGAAGCCATTTGCCTCAATTTTGAGGGTGACGTGAGTCCGAAAAAACGTCCGTTCGTGGGATGGATTGTTGCACTTCCGGACATCTCGCTCGCGGATGGCTGAAGCAGAGGGAATGCTATGATGGCGGGGTGTATGCACAGAAGTTAAAGGTGCAGTTGGTGATCCGCGGCGAGCGGCGCGATTGTCCAGTGGAGTGGCTGGATCAGTTTTGCATGCGGAACTTCACGAATGCGGCGGAGTTCGACGATACACTGCCCTTAGACAACGGCGAGGTGGAAGTGAGTTTTCGGGTGACGCCGGAGCGCTTTGCCGAGAGCCTGGGGGCATGGCTGACGCAGCGAGGAAAAGGCGAAGGTCAGCCGCTGCGGGTGGAAGTATCTAGGCTTCCTTGACTTTAAGCGCCGAATCGCGTTTCTCCCCGCTGAGAAGCGCTTTGATTTCCGGCAGCGCGGCCTCAGTTGCGGCTTCGCCGACCGCGACCAGATCGTTAGTGCGGGTGAAGTCGTCCCAGACGAAAGGCTTCACGTCGGGCTCGATGATGACGTCGGCTTGCTGACGCCAAGCAATATCGCCGTGCCGCTGGATGATGGTGAAAGAGCGGCTGATGACGTCCGCGACCGTGCGCGGATCTTCCAAGTTTCCGGCTTCAAGATAAATAGCAATGACGATGTCGGCGCCAAGCAGCAAAGCGCCTTCGACGGGAACCGGTGCCGTCAAAAAACCATCGACGAGGGTGCGCCCTTCGAATTGAATGGGAACGAACAGCCCGGGATATGCGCAGGAGCCTCGCAGCGCCGGGGTGATTAGGCCTCGTGTGTAGTAGACCGAAATACCGGCATTAATGTCGGTGGCGGCGATCGCCAGCGGCGTCTTGAGCTCTTCGAATGTCTTCACGTGTGTAAATCTCGAAAAATAGTCTTCCATCCGTTGGTTCGTGGCCAAGCCGAGCCAGGAGGGAGTCCAGCGGCCAAAAGACGCGAAGCTGGTGGTGCTGGCAATCCGC
This sequence comes from Candidatus Acidiferrum sp., assembly GCA_036513675.1. Lineage (GTDB taxonomy): Bacteria > Acidobacteriota > Terriglobia > Acidiferrales > UBA7541 > Acidiferrum. The sequence continues at coordinate 3,089 of DATBYP010000075.1, read as the reverse complement.
TGCATCTCCTCGAGCGGCACGCCGGCACAGTAGCAGGCGCCAATCAATGCCCCGACACTGGTGCCCGCGACACAATCAATGGGAATGCCGGCGTTCGTGAGCGCGCGAAGTACACCCACATGCGCGATCCCGCGCGCGAAGCCGCCCGCCAGCGCTAGCCCCACACGCGGGCGTTCGGTGCTCGGGCGTTCTTCGCCGCTTGCAAAGGAGCGAAATTTGTCTTTCGCGTTCCGCAGCCAATCGAGAGCGTTGCCTACTTTATCTTCCAACATGGTTGAGCTTATTTTAGTGCTACTCGGGCCGCGTGGGGGCATTTGGTTTGACCAGGGAATGCTGGTTTTGTAACCTGTCCTGCCGTCTGATTTCCTGAAAAGAGCATCCATGAAACGTCGGATTGAGAAGGCAGTCGTGCTGGGCGCGGGAACCATGGGTTCTCGCATTGCGGCGCATTTTGCCAATTCCGGGCTGCCATGCATTTTGTTGGATATCGTGCCGCCGAATTTGCCGGCGGATGCGCCCGCCGCAGAGCGAAACAAAATAGTGCGCGCGGGAATGGAAGCGGCGAGAAAGGCCAAGCCTGCTGCATTTTTTACGCCTGCGCTTGCGGAGCGGGTAGCCATTGGCAATTTTGAGGACGACCTGGCGCGCTGTGCGGAAGCGGACTGGATCATCGAAGTCGTCGCGGAAAATCTGGAAATCAAGCGGAAGCTGCTTTCCCGCGTGGCGCAGGTTCGCAAGCCGAGCGCGATTGTGACTACCAACACTTCGGGGCTGCCGGTGCACTTGATTGCGGAAGGCATGAGCGAAGAGTTTCAGCAGCATTGGGCTGGCACACATTTTTTCAATCCGCCGCGCTATCTGAAATTGGTGGAGGTAATTCCGGGACCGAAGACATCGCCGGAGGTAATCGAGGCGCTGAGCGATTTTTGCGACCGCAGGCTGGGCAAGGGCGTCGTCATTGCCAAAGACACGCCGAATTTTATCGCCAATCGCATTGGGACGTTTTCGATGTTGAACGCTTTGCGGTTGATGGGCACGCTCGGCATGACTGTAGAGGAAGTCGACGCGTGTACCGGCCCGGCGATTGGGCAACCGAAGTCAGCGACCTTTCGCACTGCGGACATCGTGGGAATCGATGTGCTCGTACACGTGGTGAAGAACATTTACGAATCGGTGCCGAACGACGAATCGCGCGAGATGTACCGCGTTCCTGTCCTGGTGGAAGAAATGGTCAGGCGCGGCTGGCTGGGCGACAAGACCGGGCAGGGATTTTACAAGCGCGTGAAGGGCGACGGCGAACGAGAAATTCTGACCCTGGACGAGCACACCATGGAGTACCGGCCGCGGCAGAAAGCGCGATTCGGGTCCATCGAAAACGGAAAGACGATTGACGACACGCGGCAGCGATTGCGCACGCTGCTGGGGCCGGTTTTCGAGGGACAGAAGGGCGATAAGGCGCAGCAATTTTTGTGGGGCTCGATTTCGGAGACGTGCCTTTATGCGGCGCGGCAGGTGCCCGAAATTTCTGAGACCGTGGTGGACGTAGACCGCGCTATGCGTTGGGGTTTTGGCTGGGAGCTCGGCCCCTTCGAAGTGATGGACGCCATCGGCGTGAAGGCGTTTGCAGAGCAGGTGAATAACGAAGGGCGTTCCCTGCCTGCCGCGATTGAGAAACTACTAGCGAGTAGTAGAACCGGATTTTATGAATCAGCGAAGGGCACCACGACAGTTTTTGATCTTGCGAGTGGAGCCGCAAGAGCGGTGGAACCGCCGAGTGGCGTGCTCCTTCTCAAATCTCTCAAGGATGCGGGCCGGGAAGTCGAGCGCAATTCCGGCGCGAGCTTGATTGACCTCGGTGATGGCGTCGTCTGCTGTGAATTCCACGCAAAGATGAATGCGATTGGCGCGGACCTGATCGCCATGATGCACAAAGGGGTCAAGCGGCTGACCACAGATTTTGACGCGATGGTGATCGCGAACGATGCTATGAATTTTTCCGTCGGCGCCAACTTGATGATCGTGCTGGTGGCCGCGCAAGAGCAGGAGTGGGACGAGATCCACATGGCGGTGAAGCAATTTCAAAACGTGAATCTCGCGCTGAAATACGCTCCGAAGCCGGTTGTGGCCGCTCCACAGGGAATGGCCCTGGGCGGCGGATGCGAGATCAGCTTGCACGCAGCACGCATTCAAGCGGCAGCCGAGGCGTACATCGGCTTGGTGGAAACGGGCGTCGGGCTGATTCCGGGCGGTGGAGGTTCAAAAGAAATGCTAATTCGCGCCAACGAGCGCGCCGCGAGCGGAGAGGACTTGGATTTGTTTCATGCGCTGCGCCCAATTTTTGAAACCGTTGCAATGGCTAAGGTGGGAACCAGCGCGGAGGAATCGCGCGAGCTAGGCTTCCTGCGCCGCGAAGACGGTGTGTCCATGAACCGCGACCGTCTGGTGGGCGATGCAAAGGAAGTGGCGCTGGCGTTATTTCGTGGCGGCTACAAACCAGCGGCAGCGGGCTGGCAGGAGGGCGCGCAAACAACGCAGATCAAAGTCCTTGGGGAACAGTTTCTTGCCACAGCGAAGATGGGTATTCATCTGCTCGTGCGCGGAGGCTACGCTTCGGAATACGACGCGCACGTAGCGCGCAAGCTGGCCAATATCCTGGCGGGCGGACCGTTAACAGCGCCGCAAACGGTCGGCGAGCAATACGTGCTGGACCTGGAGCGCGAAGCTTTCGTGTCGCTCTGCGGCGAAAAGAAGACACAAGAGCGCATTGCGCATACTCTGAAGACCGGAAAACCTCTGCGAAATTAGGCGCGGTTCGCACTTTAGAAGCGTATAAAAGCGTATTGAACTAGCGATTCTAAGTGCGCTACTCTATTGGCCGGTAGGTGGGCCTTGCAAAAGCTGTTGGCGCCGCGCGAAGCGGCCAATATTCTCGGCGTCAGCTATCCGACGCTCAAGCAATGGATTTATCGCGGGAAGCTCAAGACAGCCAAGACTCCAGGCGGGCACCACAGGATTCCAGAGAGCGAGATCGACCGCTTAATCCCCAAAAAGCTCGAACGCGGTGACATCGAGACGCGGCGCGGCAATTT
>DATBYP010000074.1:0-4199 GCA_036513675.1 Candidatus Acidiferrum sp. | reverse complement strand
GTACACCGGACCAGTCTCCATCAGCACTACGGCTACGCTCAAGGCTATCGCCACCGCACCCAATCTTGCCAATAGCCCGGTTTCCAACGCCCCCTATACCATCCAGGCCGCCGCCAGGCCCAGCTTCAGTCCTGCCCCAGGTACGTATTCAGGCGCGCAGCACGTCTCCATCTTCAGCACGACTTCCGGCGCCACCATCTACTACACCACCAATGGAACTACCCCCACCACGGCCAGCACAAAGTACACCGGCCCCGTCACTATCAGTACGACCGCAACGCTCAAGGCTATAGCGACCGCTCCTAATCTAGCCAACAGCGCAGCGTCCAACGCGCCGTACACCATTCAATAGGTACATCCACAGTCGCTACCCGCGTCTGTACACTCAAATCGGGCCGCGATTTCAATCTCTACCGCGGCACCTTGCCCTTCCGTTCAGTTCCCGCTTTCAGCACATCCCCTCTCACCTCCCATTGCGCTCCAGACACATCTCCCTCATCTTAGAATAGTAATCACTTAGTACTGTACGTTGGGACAGGCCGCGACCCAAAGCGGCCTGCACGTGAGGGGAACGGAACATGAAGAATCGTATGCCTCTAATCGCCGTTCTGCTGTTTGCCGCAACGCCCGCTTTCGCCCAGGGGCCCGTTTCGGTGACGCCCAGAATGCCAGTCGGCGAGCTGTTTGGCGGTTTCTCCTACGCCCGTCTGAACGACAGCGGCACCACCACGAACGCCAAGGGCATCGTCGGATCGTTCGCGTGGAACGCCAAGCCCTGGCTGCAAATTGTCGCGGACACCAGCTATAACGTGTCGTCGTACAACGGCGTGAATGTCACCTTATACGGAAACCACTACGGCGCGCGCGTCTTCCACCGCGAGCGCAATAAGTGGCGCGCCAGCCCCTTCGCCGAAGTTCTCCTCGGCGGCTCGCACGTCAACAACACGGTCAGCGGCCCGGGCGGCTTGCAGTATTCGGATTTGGGCTTCTCGATGAAGGCCGGCGGCGGTGTGGACTTTAATCTCACGCCCCATTTCGCTGTGCGCGTCTTCGACGCCGACTACTACCGCACATCGCTTTTCGGCGCCCACCAAAACAACATTTGGCTCACCACGGGCTTCGTAATCCGCCTCGGCGGCGCGCGCCCGGAATAGCGACGCTAGATGTGTTGCATTTTCCTTTGACACCCCGGAGCCAAGTCTTCGCTCCGCGCCCTTACAGAGCCGGCAAATCGCGTGCCGCGGATGGGGGCAGGGTAACGTTTCGGAAGAGCGTGCGCGCAAGGCCAATCTGCAAATACTTTTGCTGAATCACCCCCGGAACCACCGACTCGGTCTCCACGCCATTTTCAGACGTCACCGTCGTTCCTTGGTTCGAAACGTTGTCGATCCGGCTGAGTCGGAAATCCCGGTCCGCGGTGAGCACAAGATACTGCTGCTCGGGAGACTTGTCTCGCACTTCGGGAAGTGGCCGGGGGCGAAGGTGCTTCAGCCCGCCCCGCCGATGGAGAGGAAGCAAATGCCACTCGGCGCCGCCGCGCACGCTGGCGGAATTCCAATTCTTCGATCTCCGCCTCAAGCTTTGCCAATCGCCGGCCAAAGTCATCTTCATCGGTCGGCTCAGAAGCCCACAGCTTCTGAACGTACGCACCTACAGCCGCTCCGGCAATCGCGCCAAGCAAGGCTCCAATCGCTACTGGCCTCTTCCCCACAACGCAAGTATATCTCGCCGTCCTTTTCACTCCAGGAATTCACGTGAATCGCCCGCACCAACGCGGCCCCATGCTACAGATCGCTCAACCACTACGCATGACTATAGGTAAGGTCGCAATCCCTCACCCGCGATTCTCTCTTGCACCGTGGACACGCCCACCTGTCGCCCTCCACAGGAAGCAGCGGCTTCTTAGCCCTTGGCGCGGTCAAATCCATCGTCGAGCTATCAATCTCAACGTAAATCGAGGGGCAATTACATTCCTCGCAATACACAACCCATTTCGGCATACTCGTTACCACCCTCTCAGAAATCTGAACCAACGCCGGGGCACCGCCCAATTCCGCTCCAGCCTTGGTAGTCGATAGACTCGGCGACCCTCACTCCACGCATTCATGGCTGACGTTCGCACCTATTGTTTTGATGCTCCTCCGCATTCCCCCTGAACTACAGCAACTTAGGTAATTTCCCGAACTTCCCCGGTAAAAACGCGCCAATTCGTCGCGTAATCCACCTCAGAAACCGATATTTTACCCACTCCGCTACATATTTCGCCGGATTGAGGCCCTACGCCACTCCGACTACATTTTCAACGCAAGCTGGCTTGTGTCTAAGTAACATCGGGCCCACGGAATCCAATCCACTAAGCCAGTCTACTGAGTGAGTCCACTGACCAATCTACTGAGGAAAGGATGTTTTAGTGAGAAAATCGATCACGTTTCTAGCAGGTGTAATTCTACTGAGCAGTTGCGCTGCCACGGCGTTCGCAGACGATAAACCCAAAGCAAAGGTAAGGACCATCACCGGCTGCCTCTCCAAGCCCGAAGGCGGCGACGAGTATCTCCTGACCGCGAAGAACGGCAGCACTTGGGAAGTTCACAGCAGCAATAGCCGCGCGTCTCTTTCCAAGCACGTCGGCCAGACTGTTACCGCCACCGGCGTTGTCTCCCATCAGAAGCTCCACAACATGAAGGAAGACGCCAAGGATGCCGCAGCCGACACCGGAGTGAAGAAGGACACTGCTGAGCACGGCCATCTGAAAATTACGTCCATCCACTCCGTAAGCGGATCCTGCAGGTACTAAGGCACGCAACAAGCTAAGCGTCCCGACGCGAAACTCGTGTCACAACTTCGAGGGGTCAAAACCCCAGCCATGCTCCCTCGACCAAATTCGTTCACGAAAGGAGTAATTGTGCTGACGATTCTGCTCGTAATTCTCCTATTGATGGCCCTGGGCGCTTTGCCCACTTGGCCTCACAGCCGTACTTGGGGCTATTACCCAAGCAGCGGCTTAGGCCTGGTCGTAATTATCCTGGTCGTGTTGCTGCTTCTCGGTCGTCTGTGAGGCCGCCCTTTTCTAAATCTTGATGGGTCTCTAAACTTGATGCGCAACTTGGACCGCTCATCGCAACTCTGAGCGTGTATCTCAACAGAAGGTGATGACTATGATGTGGTGGAAAAATTGTCCAGTGTGCCGGCTACCGCTGCAAAAGAAAAATCCAACTGAAACCGTCCCGTGCCCCTGCGGCAAGTACGTCTGGAAGGGCTAGCCCTCGTAATTTGAGTCGCCGCTTCGTCGGCTCTCAATCGTGCCGCTCTCAGTCGTCGGGCTCTCCGTCGCGGCGCTCTCAGGCGCGGAGCTTGCGATACGCTGCAAGACAGCGCTCCGCGGTTTCCATCTCCGAGTAATCGGCGCCTTCTTGTTCGATCAGGTAGTATTCGATCCCGCCGTTACTCTCGGCCGCGGCGAATAGCTTTTTCCACGGCGCCACGCCTTCGCCAAACAACACGCGATAGCCTTTCTCCGGCGACCACTCCTTGCAGTGCATTGACCGAATGCGCCCTGGGTTTGCCTCCACCCAGGCCACCGGGTCATTGCCCGTTTCCACGCAAGTGCCCACATCGAGTTGCAGCACGACGCTTTTGTCCGTGTTGGCCGCCAGCACTTCCATCGGCTTCTGCCCGTCCACCGGCTTCCACTCCAGCGCGTGATTGTGATATCCGGCGTGCAATCCGTGGCTAACCAGCGTCGCGTTCGCGGTGTTCAGCGTCTCCGCAACGCGCTTCCAACCGTCGATATCCTTTACCTGGCCAGCAGACGCCAACACCACATAGCGCGCGCCCAGAGCCTGGTTCAGCTCGATGGTCTTGCCGATCCCGTCTGCCGTGAACGATTGCGAGGAATTATGCGTCGAGTAGCAGTGCACGCCGAGCGCGTCCAGTTCCTTGCGGACATCTTTCGCGGTATCGAGCGTCCACTCATAATAGGGTGCATAGAATTCGACACACTCATACCCCAACTTCGCCACGCCCCGCACCGTGCCCACCAGATCCTTCTTCAAGCCATCGCGGACGGAGTACAGTTCGAGCCCGATCGGGATATGTTTCTTCTCGGCCAGCGTGCCCAGCAGTGGCGCAGCCGCGAAAAAAGCCAGAAATGAGCGACGTGAAACGTTATCGTGTCTTTTCATAATGCACAGAACCTATCA
>DATBYP010000073.1:0-6358 GCA_036513675.1 Candidatus Acidiferrum sp. | reverse complement strand
AGCGATTTTCGGCACTTGCGCTGGCGCGATTTTGCTGGCGACGGAAGTGAAGAATCCACAGCAGGAATCGCTCGGATTGCTGGACATGACGGTACTCCGCAACGGTTACGGCCGGCAAGTTCACAGCGATGTCGTCAGCGGGCCCTCCACTCTGAAAAAAGAACCGATGGAAATGGTTTTCATTCGTGGGCCAATTTTCGAGCGCGTCGGCCCGGGCATCGACGTGCTCGCCGAATACGCCGGCAGACCCGCCCTCGTGCAGAAGGCGCACATTCTGGCCGCGGCTTTCCACCCCGAGCTCACCGACGACACGACCGTCCATCAGCGTTTTCTTGAGTTGGCTGCAGAGAACTCGAATCGCTCCGCCTCCCTCGCGCGATAACAGATCTTTCTTCGGGGCAACCGCAATCCGGTTCATGCCAGCTCTTGCGTGAACTGTTTCTCAGCTTGTGAGAGACTTCCTAATCAACGGTTCTTATGAAAACTCAACGCGCCAAAGTGTTATTCATTTGCATTGGTAATTCTTGTCGCAGCCCGATGGCCGAAGCCATTGCGCGAAAAGACTCGTTAGAGCTAATGGACGCGTCGAGCGCGGGATTGAGTCCGCTCGGATTTGTGGCTGACATGACGACGCAAACACTCCTGAAAAACGGCTATGCTGTCGACGGCTTAACGTCCAAGGCTATCTCATCGGAGGCTTGGGAATCTGCCGACATAGTCATCAACATGAGCGGACGAGCGCGCGAGTTTGCATTTCGCAATTTTAACGGACACGCGAAAGTCGAAGATTGGGAGATCGAAGATCCCTATGGGGACGCCGCGAAGTACCAAGGGACTTATGAATCGGTTCAGCGGCGCGTTGCCGAACTAGCTCGACGCTTACGAAAGAAATCTGTGACACCTGGCGACAGCAAACACGATGCTAGCAGCAAGGTCACTTCGTAATGAGAGCTGAGCCGGGAGAATATTTTGCGGCGTGATAAAACCAGCGTTTCGCAGGAAGACTACCTCAAAGCCGTCTGGGAGATGCTCGAAGAGGACCAGACGCCCATCAGCGCGCGTTTAGCCGAAGAGCTGAACGTAACTCCTCCGGCAGTCACAGCAGCGTTGAAGCGCATGACGCGCGACGGGCATGTGCGGGTCGACCGCGAAGGCCGAATCGATCTGACACGAAAGGGCCGGCAATTCGCGGAGCGGCTTGCGCTGCGGCATCAGCTTGCCGAGATGCTGCTGACCGACGTGATTGGGCTGCCCTGGTCCAAAGCGCATGACGAAGCCGAGCGCATGGAGCATGCGATTTCTCCCGAAGTGGAGGCGCTGCTCCTAAAGCGCTTTGCTGACAAGAAAAGTTGTCCGCACGGAGTTCCGATGCGTGGCGGCATTGCCAAGCTGCGCAAGCAGGGAGCGGTGCTGCTATCCGATCTGCGTGCGAGTGATAAGGCCGAGATTCTTTGCGTCTATGAAAAAGATGTGCGATTTTTGGAATTTCTGGACAATTTGGAGCTGCGGCCCGAGACGCAAGTCGAAGTGAAGAAGCGCGAATACGATGAGACGATGACCTTGCGCGTTGGCGGGCGAACGATGCATTTGGGCAAGCCGGCGACGACACGGATATGGGTACGGCGGTTGACTTAGACCTTCCTAATTCCTAGGTTCGATCCATGAGCGATTTCAGCCGGGCATAACCGGCGCGGCTGACGGGCAAGCGCGAGCCGTCGGCCAGAATCGCCAGCCGGCTATCTTTGCCGTAGGGCTCGATGCGTGCCACGCGTTCAAAATTGACGATATACGAGCGGTGGATGCGAACAAATCGCGCGGGGTCCAGCGCCGCTTCCAGGCTCGCGATCGTTTGCTGTTTCAAGTGCTTCGTACCGTGGCTGGCAAGCGCCACGTAATCGTCTTGAGCTTCCACATAGTCCAGTTTGGTAATCGGAATTAGCGTCACGCGCGTGCCGTCGCGGATGACCACTCGTTCAAGAAATTGCTGCGGCGGGCGTGCCGTCGCGGCAAGCTCGGCAGGCATGGGCTTCTTCTCGGCGACGCGATCCTTCGCGCGAGTCAGCGCCGCTTCAAAACGCTCACGGCCGACCGGCTTCAGAAGATAATCGACGGCATGCACCTCGAATGCACGCATCGCATGTTGATCGTATGCGGTGACGAAAATAACCGGAATGTCCGTGCCGATAAGCTCCAGGACATCAAAGCCGGTGAGCTTCGGCATCTGGACGTCCAAGAAAATAAGGTCCGGCTTCTGTTCGGCCACCGCTTTCACCGCGTCGAAGCCATTCGCGCACTCTCCAGCGATTTCCACTTCGGGATGGCTGTCCAGCAACTCGCGTAAGACGTGCCGCGCCAAATCTTCATCATCCACAAGCAGAGCGCGGATTTGGGCTTTAGGCGGCATAGTCAGAGGCGAGCCACTTTCGCCGGAGCAAGCTCATTTTCGCCGGACTGGGACGGAGCCTCGACCCTCTCAGCGGGAAGGGAAATGGTGACCCGAAAGAAATCCTCCTCCGCGGTCGCGCGCAGGTTGGCTTCCTTTCCGTAACGGGCTTCCAGACGCTGCCGCACGTTCGCGAGTCCGAGCCCGCTTTTTCGAGGAGCGGGCGCGTCAGGATCAACGGAATTTTCGATTGATAGATGAAGGTGCCCGCCGCTACATTCCGCCGCAAGGCGCACCGTGCCTCCTTTCGGCAATCCGGCAATGCCGTGAATAATAGCGTTTTCGACCAGCGGCTGGAGCAGCAGCGGTGGGAGCAGGCAGGATTGCGCTTGCGTTTGGATGTGAGCATCGATGTGCAAGCGCTCGCCAAAGCGAACTTGTTCAATCGCCAGGAATCTTTGCAACAGTTCCAGTTCCTCGCGCAGTGGAACGAGCGCCTTTTCCCCGAGCCCTAATGTCATGCGTAGAAAATCGGCCAGGAGAATGCACATTTCGCGCGCCCTCGCGGCGTCAATGCTAGTCAGCGCGCTGATCGAATTGAGACTGTTGAACAAAAAGTGCGGATTGATTTGCGCCTTCAGCGCCTTCAACTCCGCGTCTCGCGCCAGAATGCTGGTCTCCAGCACACGAGCCTCCGCCGCGCGGGATTCCGCGATTTCCAGAATCACGTAATGAGATGCGACTGCAAGCGAGTAAAGCAGAAAACCCGACGCGAACAGCAGTGGCCCTTGCGGGGCAAACTGCTGATCGAGTCCTTGGAATGAGTGCAACTGAGATAGAAGGTAGGCAATTAGCCTGCCCGCCTGCACCCAAAGGAAGCTGACGACGACGGCGGCCAGAGTGTGGGTAGCGAACAAACGTCTTGGCGGCGTCGTTTTGATCGGCGCTGCCTTGCAGGAATACCACGCGGATAGACAAACAAACTCATAGATGAGACAGAGCGGCACGACTAGAAACGTGGCGTTCCACCACCCAAGGCCCGCGGGCCTCGCCATCACGTAAATGAGGATTGCTGTGATGGGAGCCCAGGACAGCAAATAAAGGCCGAGCCGGTTGATGGGCGTGAGAAGAGGGTGCATAAGAACGGCTCAGTTCTTGATTTCGATGCCTCCGAACAAAACCATTCCAGTGATAACCAAGGCCTTTTTGTTGACATCCGCTTTGTCCGGAGCTCTGGCGCCTCGGGTCTTATCGCTGTAACCGCCGAATACAGGGAGGCTCCGCGAATGGACGTGCCACGTTTCCGGGACTCGAAGCTCCACGCCGCCGAACATGCAATTGATCTCGATCAACGCCTCTGGTCCCTCGATATCCGCGTCACGAAAGTCCATTTCGACGCCTCCAAAAATGGCGGTTACCTTTCCACCTCGAAAATTCTGGCTGCTGATAATGCGCTCGCTCCCACCGAATATGGCCACGGCATTCAAGGTGTTCTGAAGATCGCTGCCCCCTTGAGCCGCGGAGCCAGGTGTGCTTGTCCTGCGAAGCAATCCCCGCGTTTCCAGCGAGCCCCACATGACGATCAAGCCCACACCGATAATCGCCAACGGCCACAGCTCCGCAAAGGTTAAGTGTAGGAATCCCAGCTTGTTCAGTTGCAAGACGACGCCCGCGCCGACGAGCAAAATGCCAAAGCCACGGTTGGAGTCCGTAACGATATTCATGATGCCGAACACAACCAAAATCATCGGCCAAAAGCGGTAGATGCGGTCGAAGGCGCTAAAGCCCATGTGGTCGAGCAAAAGGGCCACGCCGATAAAAACGATGATGGCTCCCCAGACCAGTCCCCAGCGGAAATCGCCCGCCACCATTACTTTTGGGCGCTTTATACCTTGCTCGGATTGCTGCCGAGTCTCGCGCTCGATCTGTTCTTTGAGCTCTCTTGCGTAATCTCGTTCGTCCATCAGTGATCTCCCTTCGGCAGCGCAGACGCGCCACAACGCCCGCGTTGCGCGGTCGCCTCTGGAGCTCGTTTTGGCAGAAGAGCGATTCCGATCAGCATCACAATCAGTGCCGAGCATAATACCAAGATACGGTGCACCACTGAGAGCAGGATGGCATGGTCGAGCACCACAATCCTCATGGCATGCAGCGATGCCACACCGACGCTGCCGAGAAAGCCGATACAATCTAATGCGGCGCTGTTCACCGCTGAATGAAATTGCCAAGCCAGTGCGGCCGAATAGGTCACGAGGACCGCCGATCCGGCGGTGAGCATTGCGGTTCCTACGAAGGTGCTGAAATTGCGCTTGGAGTTCTGATTCCGTGTCATGGCAAGCTCCCGAGGGGTTGCTGCTTTGCTGCCCGAATGACAGCGTAGGGCCTCCACAGGGAGCGTTCACGAGGTTTTCGGGGAAAATCGGGTGCTTACCGGCGAATAGAGGGCTGCGGAGCGCGAACGACGGAGGTGGGGCCCCCTCCCCCGGTTTTCTCACAAGTGTTGATTCTGAAGGTAGTTAAAGTCGTTTGTTTTGATACACTTTTGCAAGTGTTGATTCTAAAGACCCTTATATGAACAAGAACTGTGAAGATGCGACCTGCTAAACACCGTTCAGGAGAATGGCGTTCCAGGGACGAAAGCAAAAACGCCAGCAAGGATGCTGGCGTTACGGGATACGAGACGCAGTATTACCCAAGTCTTAATATACGTAAATATTAGCCCTTTGTCAACGAAAAACTGGGATTTTTCAAACCTCTTTTAAAATGTCCCCTGGTTCACCTCGATAAAGACGTCCCCTTGCTTGAGTCGGAAGGAATCGCTTGCATTTTTCCCATTCTGGAACTAGCTTATGCAGACCTTCACAGGCCCACTTTCCGCAAAAGCAGGTTTGTCCGAGGAAGCCGAATGACGCGAAGCCATTTTTCCACAGAGCATGGAGCGCGCTGGCGCTGGCTGTTATATGTCGCCTTGGCGTTCGCGGGCGGGTTGCTGACCTTCGTTGGCGCGCGGGCCCAGCAGCGCGCTTCGGATGAGGCGACGTTTAGCAAGCTGATTGACGCTTATTGCGCAGCGTGGAGCTCGGGCAACGCGGAAGCACCGGCCAAGTTCTATGCCAAAGACGGTGGGCTGGTCTTCTACGACTTAGCTCCGTTCTCTTACCACGGGTGGAAGGAATATCACGACGGAGTGCAAAAGGAATTTTTCGCCAACATGGCCAGCGGGAGCTTGACCGCAGGCAAGGACCTGAAAGTCACTCGGCGTGGCACGCTGGCATGGACCACCGTCTCGATGCATTTCTCTGAAAAAACAAAGGACGGTAAGGCCACAGAAACACAGGTCCGCTACACCGGTATTTGGGAGAAGCGCGGTGCAAACTGGCTTCTCGTACATGAGCACCTCTCAGCCCCGCTGGGAGGCTAGCCGTCTGGAGGAAGTACAGGCGCCCCGGCCTGTATACGTACGTACGATGTGGAAGATGCTGAGCTACTACTGGATCGTGGCTCGCGGTTATCGGCTGAATCCTTGGAGAAGCCCCTACCTGCGCTGGAGGTTCGAGACCTTTCTCGGACCGGAAGCGGCCGGCCTCGACGCCGGCAAGTTCTTCCACTTGATGTGGAAATACCGCAATCAGATGGAGAGCTTTGTGGATTGGGCAGCAGCGCGGCGCCGCTATCAGCGACGGCGCGTTCACGTGTAGCTATTCCGCGCGATTCCCGCGCAAAATTCTCTTCTGCGAAAGGGTTATACTGGGTCTGCAGGAAGGAGGATGTGTGTCGCAACTGAAAATCCTCCAGAAAACTGAGACGTTGCACGAAGCGCGCTGGTGGGAACCGGAAGCCAACGGCCGCGTCCACTGCTATCTATGTCCTCGCCACTGCCACATCAATCCCGGCCAGGCAGGCTTCTGCTTCATTCGCATCAATGAAGGCGGCAAGCTTTACAGCTTGGGCTATGGCGCGCCCGCCGCGCTGCAA
>DATBYP010000072.1:0-5140 GCA_036513675.1 Candidatus Acidiferrum sp. | reverse complement strand
GGGCATGAAGGAGACCTGGGAGTGAAACCCGGGGAGATCGCCGCCGTGAAAGGTGAGCAAGTGGCCGCGATAGGAGACGGTCTGGCGTCCCATACCGTATGCGGGATTTAGCAGCTCCCAGAAACCAAGGGCTTCGCCGAGGGTGTTGGGCAGGCCGATCGCGGGCTGCAGCGTATCCTTCAGGATTTTGGCGGGGAGGACTTGCTTGCCGTTGTATTTGCCATCGTTCATCAAGGCGATTAGCCAGTGGGAGAGCTCGTCGATGTTGGAGATGATGGCGCCGGCGGGTGCGACGCCTTCGGTGTCCTCGTAGTAGGGGATCTTGTAGAGTTCGAAAGAGTCGCGCTTTTCGCGGAAGGGCACGCCGTGATCGGGGTTTTTGTTCATGTCGTCGATGCCGTACGTGGTGGTTTTCATGTCGAGGGGCGTGAAGATTTTTTCGCGGACGAATTGCTCCCAGCGCTGGCCGGACTTTAACTCGATGATTTCGCCGACGGCGGAGAACATAAGGTTGTTGTACAGGAAGGCCTGGCGCATGGGCTCTTGCGGCTCGAGATATTTCAGGCGCTCGAACAATTCTTTGCGGGTGAAGGGTGATTTGAACCAGATGAGATCATGGCGGGTGACTCCGGTGCGGTGGGAGAGCATGTCGCGCAGGGTGACGTTGTTGTTGAGCGGATCGTTGTAGAACTGGATGGTGGGGACGGATTCGCGTATGGGCTTGTCCCAGGTGAGTTTGCCTTCCTCGACTAGCATGCCGGCGGCAACGGCGGTGAAGAGTTTGGAGTTGGAGGCGATTTGCTGGAGCGTGGTGGGCGTGAAGGGCAGCTTTTTTTCGTAGTCGCGGTAGCCGTACCCTTTAGCGAAAACCAGCTTGTCGTTGACGACGATGCCGACGCCGATGCCGGGCGTATTCCAGTCTTTTAGAATTTGCGCCATGTAGGAATCGAAGCCGTCGAGTTTTTTTGTGATGTCGGGTTCCTGGGCGCGAGTAGGCAGCGCGACGATCAATAGAACGGGCAATAAAGCGAGCGAGATGGCGAATCGGCAAATCGAGTTAGCGGCACGAACTGGCTGGAGCTTGCTGTCAAAAAACATTGGGCCGGAACCTCCTTCGGAGTGCTGCGCCCGCATTGTACTGCCTTGGGGTCCATTCGCAAGGAAGTGTTGCGGGTGAAGGGCTCGTCCCGAAGCGCCTGAAAAGCTTCCTTCGGGCCACACGGACAACCCTCACCTGTTCGGCACGGATGCAAACGGTTCGCTTAGGCCTATTGCTTCAGTGTTCGGAAGGTAATGGAATAGCGCAATTCCGCGATTGGCGCGATGGAGTGCTGCCACTCCGTTCTCGCGGTCCCTGCTAATACATAGAGCGATCTGCGGGGCAGGTTGACGGCGGAAGTGTCGCGTTGTCCCGCGATTCCCTTACGGAAACGCATGGTGCAATCTGCAGCGAGGGAAATGCCGGCGATTATGCCGAAAGGTGGCGCGTCGCGGTGCCAGCCGATTCCTGCTCCGGGCGGATATTCGGTCACGAGAACTTCGGAAAAAGCATGGGGCTCGACGGCGGCCAAGTTGGCGGCGCGTTTGCGGATGGCGTCGAACTCGCGGGGAATTTCCGATGCCGGGCTGAGTTGATGTGACGTGAATGCGTAGCGAAGGCCGAAATGGGCGACGCGGCGCTTTGCCACGACTCCGTGCATGCGGACTTCGCCGAACGGGAGAGCGCGGATCACGTCGATCAGTTCGTTTTCTTCGGCGATGGTTAGGAAATCGGGCTCGAAGATGAGGCCTTCCGGAGCCTGAGAGCCACGCTCAAATAGGACGCGTTGGGTCACAGTAATTGGATGAGGTAGTGCAGCGTTCGATGCGCCGCTGCAGGGCCCCAGAAAAGGCATGGACACCTGCTTAAATTTGTTCCATCGATCGGCGATGCTGCATAGGTGTTACCACGGTCTCTCCACTACGCGGCCGGCGCTCAAACGACGAGCGCAAAAAACCGGCCGCTCCGGTCGAGATGACAGAAAAACCAAGAGGTTCGGAAGAAGCCACGTTGACGCGTGGGAGTGCGTGGACGAGACTGAGTTTGCAGACAAGTTTCGGTAAGTGCACGTTTGTAGTGATAGAACACCTGACCGTAAAAGCGGCGGCTAGACCGCCGCACTCCATATTAGGGGGTGGATTGGGTGGGGTGGGCTTTGGTGTGGAATGGAGTGAACTCGAAGCGGACTACCCATTCGGACGGGACGGCGTGGCCGTCGACCTTGGCAGGGGCGAAATCCCAGCGATGCGCGGCTTGCAGGGCTTGGTCTGCGAAATAGCGGCTGGGGCCGCGGGAGAAGAGCTCGGCGGAGGCAACGTTGCCGGCAGTATCGACGCGGAGCTTGACGGCAACGCGAACGGTACCACGGATGGTGCTGCGCGCTCCGGAGGAAACTTCGGGCATGACTTGAGCGAGGACTTCACCCTGGGTGACGGAGGCGCCGATTGATTTAGCGGCAGCTTCAACGCGCGGAGGATTGGCGACGTTGGTGAGCGCGACGGGGGCGGGCGCGGATGAGCCCACCGAGAGCTTATTGTTGGTTTTTTCCAGCGAGGCCTGCGACGACGAAGATTGCGACGCGTGCGGCGAAGGCGGTGACGAGGCACGGACTGCTGGAGGCGCGGGCTTCTGCACGGACTTCGGACCGTTCTTGGAGTGCGCCGCGGCGTTGACGGGCTTTGCGGCGGCCGGCTGCGGCGTTTCTACGGAAGCGGCCTGCTCGACGGGAGCGCGGCGATGGAGCAACCGCGGAACAAGAAAGATCGCGGTGAGCACAAGAACGGAGCCGATGGCGAGCGCAGGGTAATTGAGTTTGGGCAGCGGCGGCAGCAAGGGGGGCCGGTGGAGATGAGGCTGAACGAGGTCGTAGCGCGCCTTGGTGGCGGCGCCTCTGACAGCGACGGTTTGGGTGTGAACCGGCGGCTTCGACGCGGTGGGAGGCAGAAGCGGAGCCGGACGCGCGGGCTGGCTTCTTGCGGGGGCCAAAGCACCTGACGCGGGCATTTGCGGTGGGACACTCCGGCTCGGGATGATTCCCGGAAGTGCCGCGGCCGCGATGGGGACGGGAGACGGCGCGGACGCAGACTTCGCGGCGGATGCGAATGGCGCTACCGAGGCGGGGTTCAAACGCGCGGCGATTTCCGCGACGGTCCAGCGACGCTGCGGGTCGCGATCTAAGGAATGGCGCGCGATGTCGAGAAAGAGCGCGGGTAGAGTGTCTGGCACGACGGGATCTGGCGCGGGGGAGCCGGCCGACGTGGGGAGATGCTGTGTGAGAGCTTCCACGAGCGTGATGCCGAGCGACCAAATATCGCCCGCGGGAGAGATGATTCCCTTCGCGATTTCGGGTGGATCGTAGGGGCTCGCATGGCGCAGGCCGGCGGCGAGGAGGGTTTGCTGCGGTTCGGCCGCGGACAGATGCGACTGCTCGGCGTGCTCATTGATAGAGAAGACGCCGTCGCTGGAGAGCTTAAGCTGATCCTCGATGGCGAGAATGTTCGAGGGCCGCACGTGTCCATGGACCAGACCTTCGGCATGGAGGAAGCCGAGGGCTTGCAGAGTGGGAGCAAGAACGTCGCGCGCTTCCGCGGGAGTGAGCGGGCGCTGCGGAAGAAACTGCGAGAGATTTTCCTCGGCGTATTCCATTACGACGTAGAGCAATTCAAAATCGCTGAGGCGGCAGCGGCCGGACTCGAACGTGCGGAGCAAGTGGGAATGGGAAAGTTTGTTGGCGTGCTTCCAGCGAAACAATTGGAGGTCGGCATCGGGTCCATCGACCTGGATGAACTTGATGGCGGCTTTTTGTGGCGGAGTGCCGCGTTCGGTCAGGAAGACAGCGCTGTGTTCAGAGCCGCCGAGATAACGGCGAAGTAGGAATCTGGCATCGACAACTTGGCCTTCCCACTGTTTCCAGGATTCGGACATAACGACCCCCTCGTCCGCTCAGATTGAGCACCATTGTACGCCCAGAGCAAGAAAGATGGCTCTGTCCATGGGTACAGGTTTGCGGTTGGTCAAGAGTCGTAAGCCAGGCTCAGGAGCGGAGGCTGGGCGGGCCGCTGACGAAGGGGCTGCTGCGCTCGTAAAAGCGGAGGAGGCGGTGCGCGGCGCGGCTGATGCCGATGCGGGGGCTTTTGCCGAGGGTTAGAGCGCGACGTTCTCCCGGTGCCGGATGGCTCGGGGTGATGGCGCCGAGCCAGAGCGGACCTGGGGCGCAGAGGTCGGCGCCATCGAGGGAGCGGTCGATGCGAAGGGCGGAGGCGAGGCGTCCCGGACCGCGGGCGAGGTCGAGCAGGCGGGTGGTTTTGCGGTGCTGCTCCATTTGCGTGATACCTTCGAGAGGTTCGAGTGCGCGGATTAGGACGCCGCCGCCGATTCCGGCGATTTCGGCGCTCACGTTGAGCATGAAGTGGTTGCCGTAACTAAAGTAGACGTAAGCGTGACCGCGGCGAAGGAACATGGAGCGATTGCGCGGGGTTGGACCTCGAAAGTGGTGCGCGGCGGGATCGCGCCGCGGGTACGCCTCCGTCTCCACTATGCGGCCGCTAAGGCGAAGGCCGGGGAGTTCGCGGACGACAATTTTGCCGATGAGAAAGCGGGCGAGGGCGACGGTATCCGCGGGCAGTTCGGAGCGGCGGAGGGGGCGGATGGAAATGGGAGCTTCGCGGGGCGTAACGGCTGGCAAGCGCGGCAGTCCTCCGAGGTGCTACGGTAGTCTAATCTTACGCCTGACCAGGTAGGGGCCAAGCCTTGCCTGGAATCCTCGAAATGGAAGCCAATGGAAGCTGACAAGCGTCGGTTTGTGAGGAAGCGAACGGATCAGTTGCTGTATGCGGAATTTGGTCCGGAAAATGGCAGCATTCTGCTGAATTTGAGTGAGGAGGGATGCAGCTTCCAGTCGATGGCGCCGGTGCGCGAGGAGCAGCTACGCTTCTCTGTGTCGGTGGGAGACGGACGCAAGCTGGAGGGCGATGGGCAGATGGTGTGGTCGGACACCGCAAAGAAAATTGGGGGACTGCGGTTTGTGAACCCTTCGGAGGAGTTGCGCGAGCAGGTTCGCGAGTGGCTCGAAGCGACGCTGGTCACGGCGGATGGCAAACT
>DATBYP010000071.1:0-8220 GCA_036513675.1 Candidatus Acidiferrum sp. | reverse complement strand
CATGCTGACCAGCAATGTATTTCGCACCGGCCATCACATTCGCATTCAGATTTCCGGCGCCTTCTTCCCGCATTTTTCGCGCAATCTGCAGACCGGTGAATCGGAGATAACTTCTTCGAAAATGTGCGCGGCACGCGTGCGGATTTATCATGATCCTGACCATCACTCGCGTATTGAGCTGCCCGTCATTTCCCACTGAAATCCTCCCCCACTAAAGGTGTCGATAAAGCGAGTTGCTGGAGCCGACACACGCTGTATCGCGGCCCGCACAGCTTTGGGCGTGAGTGACACAATGGAAATCGAAATGGCCCAGCTCCACAATTCGCCAACGACCAACGCTGAAGACTGCGCGGCACCGCCGTCCGGCCTGGCGGGCGCTCTGCATGGATTCATTTCGTTTTGCCTTGAGGGCGGAATTCATCTTTGGGTGCGGCTCACCGGCAGGCTAGTGCGCAAGACCGACGCTCCGTGGCTGGCAGGCCCGCTAGGCGGCAGGGAGCGCATCGGCACCGGCATTTACGAGCGCATCGCGCAAGCGGAAGGTCTGCTGATCCGCACGCCACCGAATGCTGGACTCCTAGAACACTTCAATCTTCTGCGCGGGCCGAATTTCAATCCCGATGCGGTGCATCCCGATATCCGCCATTTTTACGAGCATGCTGCCGAGTATCAGCTCGACGTGTGGAGCGAAGTGTCGCTGACCGGCCGGTTCTTTCTGTGGCTGCTTGTGGAATTCATCAGCCGGCGCATGGACCAGCTCAACTTTCCGATCTCTTCACTGGCAGTGGCCAAGGGAATGACCAGTGAGGTGGTGCAGCTCTTTGAGCCTGCTTCGGGCCGCATCGTGAATACCGGCTGGTTGCGGCGCTTGAAATCTTCGGGGCGCGTGATTTACGC
Organism: Candidatus Acidiferrum sp.; assembly: GCA_036513675.1. Classification (GTDB taxonomy): domain Bacteria; phylum Acidobacteriota; class Terriglobia; order Acidiferrales; family UBA7541; genus Acidiferrum. The sequence goes on along the minus strand of DATBYP010000071.1, from coordinate 7,323 downwards.
GGGCTTATACTCCGTAACGCAACTGCCGGAGGAAGCTGGGCCGTGCGTGAAGGTTACGTTTCCCTGCCGCGGCAGCGCGAACGTTTATCTCAACCCGGTGGCGCATCCGGATGGTTCGTTCGGCTTGGTGTCGTCAGGTACGGCCTTTGGGCGGACTGGCTTTTATCGCATGATCGACGGGGGGGCAGACCATTACATCGTGCGGCACGTTCGCTCGCTGCGCGAGTTGTTTCATGTATATGTAGACGCGGAAGGAGTGCTGCGCACCGACCACAGCGTGTTTTTCCTCGGGCTCACCATTATTCGGTTGCACTACAAAATGACGCGGGCTTCTGTTTCTCATCATTCCACGCAAGAGGAGCAGGATCTCATCGCGGTAGAAGACATACTCTGACATCTAAGTCTATCTGAGATCTAAATCTAATCGTGGCGGGCGCCGTGCAAAACGTGAACCGCGTGCGGCAGCAGATGCGCTACGGCTTCGATCGATTCCGTGGCGCCTTTGGGGCTTCCTGGCAGATTTACGATTAGGGTTTTGCTGCGACTCGCGGCTACCGCCCGGGATAGAACCGCCGTCGGCGTCTTCTCCAGGCCTTTGCGGCGCATCTCTTCCGCGATTCCCGGAATCACGCGATCCGCGACTCCTTGCGTGGCTTCCGGTGCGTTGTCGCGCGGTCCAATTCCCGTGCCACCCGTGGTCAGAACTAAGTCGAGGCGCCCTGAATCCGCTAGCTCGCGCAACTGCTCGCGAATGCCAACAAGATCGTCCGATACTCGCAGTGTCGCGACAATTTCCCATCCCAGGCCGCGGCAAAATGCGACGACGGCGGGGCCGGAAAGGTCCTCGCGTTCACCTCGCGAGACGGAATCACTAATGGTGAGGACTGCGACGCGCATGTGCGGAATTACTGCGTCTCGACGGCGTCGCGGCTGGCTTCGTCCATCAACCGCATCGCTTCCATGAGTAAGCCGGTAGTGTTTTTTGTAGTGGTGGTGCGCGTCGACGCGTTGGCGGCATTGAAATCGATCTCGAACTCGCCTTCGGTCCACAAAATGACCTTGTAGACCGCGTCATCGCCTTCCATTTTGCCCATTTTCGCGTCATGGCACTGACCTGATGTGAAATACAGCTCGCCCTGTTCGCTGCCCTTGCGTACCAGCAGACGGCAGGATTTCTGGCCCAGCTCGAGCGACTGCAGCAAATCGGTCATGCTCATTTCTTCGAGGCGGCCCTGAATGATGCCAGGGCGCGAGGCGTGCTTCTGCATCTTTTCGAGGTGCAGGCGATCGACCACTTTCTTGGTGATGCGCACAAGATCTTTTACGAGGAAGGGCTTGGCAATGAACTCTTCCACCCCGTCGACTAGCGGCCGCAAACGCTCCTCGATGTCCGCACGGCTAGCCATGAATAGAAATGGGATGTGGCGAGTCTTTTCGCGGCTGCGCAGCTTGTCAAAAAGCTGGCGACCATCGAGACCGGGCATCTTGTAATCGCAAAGGATCACGTCGGGAGGATCGTCGATGGTCTTTAGCAGGGCGTCGCCGCCATCGTGGGCGACCATTACGTCGCAGACATGTTCAATGCCGCGAAACACCAACTCCAGCACCAGCGGATTATCTTCCACCAGCAGCAGCTTGACGGTAGTATTTCCGGCCGGCCCAGTCATCGCTTCCGGCTCCGGGACGCAGGACGCCGCGATGGCCCTTCACGGTGAAAATCCCCGCTCTTGCCGCCGGTTTTTTCAACCAGGTAGATGTCGGTAATCTCCATGCCTTTGTCGAGGGCTTTGCACATGTCGTAGACCGTGAGGGCTGCGGCAGTAACCGCCATCAAAGCTTCCATTTCCACGCCGGTTTGCGCGGTCGCGATTATCGTAGATCGAAGTTCCACGCCATTTTCACATAGGCGTGCAGTCACATCAATGTGCGTGAGAGGTAGAGGATGACAAAGAGGTATCCACTCCGCAGTGCGTTTTGCGGCGGTAATTCCGGCGATCCGCGCGACTTCGAGGGGGTTTCCCTTCGGATTTTTGAGGCGGCGGACCGCGGCGACTACGCCCGGTTTCATTTTTACGAAGGCGTGGGCTTTTGCGGTGCGCGTGGTGACTTGTTTGGCGGAGACGTCGACCATCTGCACTTCGCCGCGTTTTCCGTAGTGCGAGAGTTTTCGCATCGCTCTACCCTACGCAGCAAAAGAGAGAAGAATTAACAGAGTTCACTGAGAGCACGGAGGGCACAGAGAAGAGCGTCAAATTATATCCTTTCGCAGGAGAATGGGCATGGTCTCTCCCACGTTGACTTGCCCACGGTCTGCGGCCACCACTAGGAAACAGTTTGCGCGCGCTAGAGCTGCTATGTCTCCGGAACCTTGCCAGGGCAGAGCTTTTACTTCCGGGGTTGCGTTTCGCCATGCTACGCGGGCTGGAAGGAAGTGCGTTAGACCCGGCTTCTCGTTTAGTGCCTCGGCAAGTCGAGCTTCGACGAGCGGCAGATCGCGGGCTGGAGCGCCGCTCAGCAGGTCGATTGCGGGCCCCACGAACAACTCGAACGTAACCATCGTCGATACCGGATTGCCCGGGAGCCCGAAAACAAACGTCTCTCCGCATTTTCCGAAGACCGCTGGCCTTCCGGGACGGATGGCTACGGCATCGAAAAAGAATTGCGCGCCGAGATCCTTGAGCACAGCTTCGACCAGGTCGTACTTCCCCATCGAGACGCCGCCGGAGAGAACGAGGATGTCTTCCCGCAAAGCGCGGGTTATTTTGTCGCGCAGATCGTCGACGCGATCGGCGGCGTTGCCAAGCAGAACGGGTTCGCCACCCGCGAGGCGTACTTGCGCGGCGAGAGAAACGCTATTGCTGTTGCGAATCTGAAACGCGCCGGGCTGCTGATCGATCAAAACTACTTCATCGCCGGTGGAGAGAATAGCAACTCGTGGCTTGCTGGCGCAGCGCAGTTGCGTCGCACCGACCTGCGCCGCTAGCGCGAGCTCAGCGTAGCCCAGGCGCATCCCCGTAGACAGAATTGTCTCGCCACGCTTGGCTTCGCTGCCGCGCGGCACGATATTTTGCCCCGGCTGCGCGGCACGCTCGAATCGCACCGAATCGCCCTCCCGGCTCGTCTGCTCAATCATCACCACGGCGTCCGCACCAGGCGGAACTGCCGCGCCGGTCATGATCTGCGCGCAGGTGCGGGGAGTCAACGGCTGAGTGACGGTGTCACCAGCTTTGATCTCTGCTACGCATCGCAATCTCGCAACAGGTGCGAATTCCGCGGCGCGCACGGCGTAACCGTCGCGCGTGGAACGATCGAACGGCGGATATTCGCGATCGGTCTTGATCTCTTCTGCGAGCACGAAGCCGAGCGCGTCCCATACGCTGAGGTTTACGCTGGCACGAGGACCTCGCGCCTTTTCAACTTGGTTGATGACGGTGCGGCGAGCTTGCTCGTAGGTGAGCATGTGAAGGCTTTTACTCGGCTGCGGCTACTCCAGCCAGCGCGCGAGCTCGGTGCCTTGCGGCACGATGGTGGCGTCGCGCTCGGGACCAGTGGAGATCATGCCGATTTCCACTTGCAGGAAATCGCCGATGAAGCGCATGTAATCCACGGCGGCTTTGGGTAACTGTGCGTGGTCTTTCACGCCGTAGGTCGACTGGCACCAGCCTGGCAGTGTTTTGTATTCCGGCGTGACGCGCTCGTACTCTTCGGCCAGCGCGGGCATTTCGCGCAGAGGCGAACCCTTGTATTTGTAGCCGACGCAGACTTGAATTTCGCGCTGCGTATCGAAAACGTCCAGCTTGGTGACCACCAGCGAATCGATGCCGTTGATCATTTTCGCATAGCGCAGCACGGCGAGATCGAGCCAGCCGCAGCGTCGCGGACGTCCGGTGACCGCGCCAAATTCTTTGCCGCGCTCGCGGACTTCACGGGCGTCGAGGTCGGGCATTTCGGTGGGAAACGGTCCGGAGCCGACGCGCGTGGTGTAAGCCTTGGAGACGCCGAGGACGTGCCTAATTTTTGTCGGCGGTACGCCCACGCCCGTTGTAGCGCCGCCAGAGATTGCGCTGGAGGAAGTGACGTACGGATACGTGCCGTGGTCGATGTCCAGCATGGTGCCTTGCGCGCCCTCAAAGAGCACGGACTTGCCTTCGTCGAGGGCGCGGTTCACAAGTTCGGCGCTGTCGCAGATGTAGGCGCGAATCTTTTCGCCCAGCCGCAAGGTTTCCTCTACTTCGTGCGAAAAATCGATATCGGCGCCGTACGCGCCTTTTGCCAGGCGATTCTTTTCGGCGACTACGCGCGCCGCCTTTTCGCGGAACAGCGCGGGATCGAGCAAATCGCAAACACGCAGGCCGCGGCGGGCCATCTTGTCTTCATAGGCGGGGCCGATCCCTCGCGAAGTGGTGCCGATCTTGTTTGCGCCGCGCGCGCTTTCGGCGGCGCGGTCGAGTTCGCGATGGTAAGGAAAAATCAGGTGCGCGCGGTTGCTTAGGTGCAGGCGGCCCTTCACGTCGACCCCAGCTTTTGAGAGCGTTTCGATCTCGGCGACAAGGGCCGCGGGATCCACAACAACACCGGCGCCAATCACGGCTTGCTGCTTGGGACGCAAAATTCCGCAGGGGATGAGCTGCAGTACAAAGCGATCCTTGCCGATGATGACGGTGTGGCCGGCATTGTGGCCGCCCGCGACGCGCGCGATGTAATCGAAAGCGCCGGCTAGATAATCGACGACTTTGCCTTTGCCTTCATCACCCCACTGCGCGCCGACCACTACCACTGATTTCATGCAGCGCCCTCACTCGCATGCGTCTTGCAGCCTACTGACCTTCGCACTCGCACCCTTCCCTCAACGATTCTGAGACGGAAGTTTCAGGTGGGAGTTATAAGAAAACTACTGAATCAACATCGTACGCTGCGCTTGCCTTCCGCGCAAGCGCGGGGAGACGGACCTTTAGCGTGGGCCGCCACCGAGTTGCTCATAGCGATAGCAGGTCACGGCGTGGTCGTTCACCATGCCGGTAGCCTGCATTAAGGCGTAGCAGATTGTGGAGCCGACGAACCGGAACCCGCGTTTCGTCAAGTCTTTGCTTAGAGCGTCAGACTCCTTGGTTCGCGCTGGCAGCTTGTGTTTCCAGGCGTTTTGCTTGGGCTTGCCGTCGACGAAACGCCAAACGTAGGCATCGAAGCTGCCGAGCTCCTGCTGAATTTTCAGGAACGCCTGGGCATTGCTGATGGTGGCTGCGATTTTCAGGCGATTGCGGATGATGCCGGGATCGGCGAGTAATTGGCGAACCTTTTTCGCTCCGTAGCTGGCGACCTTTTCCGGGTCGAAGTTATCGAACACCTCTCTATAGCGTTGGCGCTTGCGGAGCACGGTGTCCCAGCTCAAACCTGCTTGCGCGCCTTCGAGAATGAGCAGCTCGAACCATTTTTGGTCGTCGTGCAGCGGAACGCCCCACTCGTCATCGTGATAGGGAATGTTCCACTCATTGCTGGCCCAACGGCAGCGAACGCGATTTTGAGAGGCTGGCGCCATTTGCGGTTTATACCAGAAAACTCAATTCCGTGCGGGGTAACAAACTGGCGCAAAAACGAAAGGCGTGTCCAATGACACGCCTTTTCCGAAACCTGCAACCCGCAGTTGAGCACACTTAACCGCGAATTCTTATGGAGTGGTTTGTGCGCAGTGGCGCTCGAGCGCCTTGGTGATCTGCTCTTTCGGAACCGCTCCGACGATTTGCTCGACCACTTGCCCGTTCCTAAACACGAGCAGCGTGGGGATGCCGCGGATGTTGTAGCGGCCGGCGGAATTCATCGCTTCATCGACGTTGAGCTTCATTACTTTGAGCTTGCCTGCGTAGTCGTGCGCGATTTCCGCGACCGTGGGCGCCAGCATGTGACACGGGCGGCACCATTCCGCCCAAAAATCGACGAGGACGGGTTGCGCGTTGCTCGCCGTCAAAACTTCCAATTCGAAGTTTCCGTCGTTTACTGCCTGAATGCTGTTATCGGCCATGTTCTTTGTCCTCAGGGGCTTACCGAAGCAAGCACCCTTTCCTCTCCTGAACCAGTTTAATTAGATGTTGCAACAGGCTTTTGGTTTCTCGGTGGCGGAGCCGCTTCGGGGATGACCGGCAAGCCCCGCGCCGTGCGTGCCGCCGCGTAGACCTTGGCGTATTCGACCGCAGAGGCTTTCCAAGAGAAATCTTTCGCCATACCGTTCACTTGAATGCGCTGCCAAATGCGTTCGTCCATGAAAAGGTGCAGTGCCTGGCGGATGCTACGAATCATCGCGGCGGCGGAATACTCCACAAACTTGAAGCCTGTTCCAGTTCCGTGCTCGATGTCGAACGCTTCAATGGTATCATCTAGTCCGCCGGTGGCTCTCACAATCGGCACCGTACCATACTTCAAACTGTAAATCTGGTTCAAGCCGCAGGGCTCGTAGCGCGACGGCATCAGGAACATGTCGGCGCCGGCTTCGATTTTGTGCGCGATGGCGTTGTCGTAGGCGATCTTCACGCCGACGCGTCCGGGGTACGCGGCGGCGAGCGCGCGGAAGAGCTCTTCGTATTTGCGGTCGCCTGTGCCGAGCACAACCAGCAACAAATCCTCGTGCATCAGCTCGTGGGCTTTCTCGGCGATGAGGTCGAAACCTTTTTGGTCGGCGAAGCGCGAGACTATGCCGATGACTGGCTTTGCCGAATAGTCGACAGGCAGCTCGAAGAGCTCCAGTAGGGCTTGCTTGCAGATTCGTTTGCCGTTTAGATCTTTGGCGGAATATTTTGAGGGAATGAATTTGTCCTTTTCCGGATTCCAGAGCGTGTAATCCACGCCATTCAGAATGCCAACCAGCCGGTCGGCGCGGCCGCGGACGACGCCGTCGAGTCCATAGCCGTATTCCCGCGTTTGGATTTCTTGCGCGTATTTGCGGCTTACGGTGGTGAGGTAATCGGAAAAGACTAGGCCGCCCTTTAAAAAATTAACGCTACCGAAGAATTCAATGCCAGCGGGATGAAAGACGCCCACGGGGATGCCGGCGCGGTCGAGAGCATCTCGGCCGAATAGGCCGTGATAGCCCATGTTGTGAATGGTGAAGACGACGGGGATATCTCTCACCAACGGATCATCGCCGTAGGAGGTGCGGAGAAGCACGGGGACGAGAGCGGACTGCCAATCGTGGCAGTGGATTACGTCAGGGCGCCATACGTGCTTGGCGATTTCGATGGCCGTGCGGCAGAACTCGCTATAGCGCTCCGCGTTGTCCGGATAATCGCCCCCGGCGCCGCCGTAGAGTCCGTCGCGATCGAAATAGGCGGGGTC
>DATBYP010000070.1:0-6938 GCA_036513675.1 Candidatus Acidiferrum sp. | reverse complement strand
GCTGGATTGACGGCACGACGTTAAAGCGCGACACGTAACCTTGCTTCTTCCGCCGCACGTATCACTGGATGGTTTCGTGAACGTCGCAAATGGGCGTGTCCGGTGTCGCCATGATTTCCGCGATAACGTTATACGACACCTCGATGGCGTCGGGCTTTTTCGGATCGACCTTAACGGACTTCACGTGCAATGTCGCGCGCACTAACCGACCATCGCTCAGGGTAATTTCGGTCACGCCATGCCGAACGCGCACAACCTTTGGCTCGGGACGCGGTTCGATCCGAAATGAAAACGGTTTGGCATATCCCAAGTGCATGGCGTTCGCCTTCCATTGCGCCGATACCCAGTAAATTCCGCCGGTACTTAAAAAGTTCCGTCAGGCGGCCCGAATCCAAGGCTTCGCGCTTGAGACAAGAAGCGCCAGCTACCGTTATACATTTTCGTGATGTAACCCATAGGATACCCACGATGTCCATTAGTTCTCTACGCCAAGATCAATTGGTGATACGGAGACCAAAGATGTTAGCGCAAGCAAAGACTGACTATCTTTTTCAAAACGTCATTTTAGGAAAATCCCGATGGCTTTCTTTGATGAATGCAACACGCATACGGTACGGATTTAAGCCCGGCGTCTAAAGCGCGGGCGGCACGACGACTTACCGGCGGAAGTAAGAGCGAATCGGTTTGACAGAAAAAAGGGAATAACGGCTCATGAGTGACCGAGAAAATATCCTAAGTGCGCTCCGCGAGAAGCCACTTAAAGTTTACGAGATCATGAGACGCGCCAATGTCATGAATGAGGAATCTTGCCAATCGCTCCTATTAAAAATGCGAGACGAAGGTTCGGTGAAATTCGATATCCACAAAGGGCGATGGTTCGTCGGATAGCGATGCCGGTCCGAACTTACTCGTCTTGACGAACAGGAACCCGAAGACATTGAACAACACCGCGATACGGAAGTCCGCAAGGCGTCAGCGGAAAAATAGGTTCAATGTTGCCGCACGGCCAGCACGTCTTCCAACTCACCCCGACGCGCCGAACATCGCCGTCCTGCCAAATCACGTTACAATGCCAGTAGGTGTGGCAATTGTCGAAAGTCAGGTCGAATTTGTGAGGTAGTTCGGCGAAGGTGGTCGCGTCGAAACTGATACAGGCACCCAGCGTATTCAGGTTTTCGACGATGCAGTCCTGCCCAACATCCGCATCCTCCGCCAAAACCTTGGCTGACTGCGCAACCTTCGTTCGTGGGAGTCGCCGACGTTCAATCACGCAAGTTCTCCGAACTTCCAGATTGTGAAGCATTTCCTACAATTTTGCTAAGGCCAGCCGCACTGTACGATGATGGCCGTTCAGATTCGGGAAACCATAAGTTGGGCCTCCCGAACACGCCCACCACTAGGCCAACTTGGTCGGTTTAGGTGGATGTGCGGTTCGTGGATGACGGTCGTGAAGGAATATCGCTAATCTGTTTCGAATTGTGGGATCGGTGGGAACCGCCGTTTCAAAAAGTAGTTCCTGCACATCTCGGGGCAGGTCTGGCCAAAGCTTGAGGGCTGCATGACCTAACAAGCGTTCAAACTCACCGGCAGTGTCGTTCATATCCCGCCCTCCAGCGCATGTTGCTGCCACGATTCAATTCGTCTTCGATGGCGGGACTTGGGCATCCAAAGGGTTACCCAGTCAAATCAACGGCCTCAATATCGCTAAGAATCCGCTGCACTGACGAAGTATTGTTGTCCACCAACTACTCTCGAACCTTTGGCAAATCCCTTACCCGCACCAACCCATTTTGGCTGGTGAATGTCAGCGTCTGGTCCGCGCTTTGCGCTTGAGCAACACCGAAGATGCGGTGGTTGCCAGTGTCGTAAACTTCTACATGGTCACCGTCTTTGATAGCCAATCTCCGGGGGAATACCGCATATCGAAGGTCATTTTGAGCGCCAACTGCGCTGGGTGTTCCGAGTCCGGCTGGCCACCAATCTGAACTCTGCTTGGCTGACCGATAGCTGACAATCGTGTCCTCGCGGCCAATGCCCCCGCGATTCGAAGGTGTCTCAGCGACATAGGCCGCCAATTCCGTACACACGGCATCCAGCTTGGATTTTAGGCTGTTGTTGAACATATCTCCGACCATGGTCATACCCGGCGACCACTGCGACATGCCGCCAAAGTCCGGATGGCTAAATTGCGCCATGGCGCCGCCGCCAGAACGAAGTGCTCGTAGGATCGTGCGAACTGCGTCTGCCGAGATTGAATGGCGGACAGAGACCCGGGAAATGAACCCTTCTTCGTTCAATGGCATGGTGTCAGCCCTGTCGCCAAACAATTAAGGCCATACGGGCGTTACACCGTATGGCCTTAACCGGGACTGCCGGGGTTCGGTGCCGTCCTTCGAGAACATAATGCGGAAACACCAAACCCGTTCCCGGGCGAAATGAGAATATCTCAGCATGTTGGCAATCAGCGAGCAGAGTTGATATTTCGTGGTGGTTTCCGACTGGACATCAATGGCGCGGCCTAAGTCCTCTACTAAAGGTATTTCAGCCGGGCGCACAGCCCTAGGAAGATGCAATGCCCTCAAAAATTGAGATTTTGCGGCAATTCACGAATCTTCCCGCAACTGCGGAGCATCAAGAAGAGTTCGACAAACAGGTCAACGCCAAGACCGACGACCGTGGCGTATGCCTTCTAATTGTTGCGCAACTGGAAAATGAACTGGACCGTGCGCTAGACTGCGTGATCGACCCGCCGGCCAGCGTCCGCGAGGCATTGTACGTGCAAGATGGACCGCTATCCACCTTCGCACGCACGACGGAAACCAAAATCTAAAACTCTGGCAATGCTTTCTGAAGGTCCCGCTCAAGGAACTCGTTGGCGATAATTAGAGCCTTCAACGCCCCACGAAGATCACCGTTACATGTGGCAATTGCATCATCAACAGCGGCGTCGTATGCGTCCAAAGCTGGCGGCAAGAAATGCAAGGTCATGACTGTCCTCAATCGGTTTCTTATCCTCTGATAAGGCGGAACGTGTCTCTATGAGCGCGGTTTCGTGGCAATTGTGGTTGTCCACTGAATCCACAGACGCGGCAAATCATCTTGCGACTGCAAGCCTCGTTGTTTGGGCGCTTTAGTACAACGTAGTTAGATCGTCAGGCGCGTCGCCGAATGCCCTAATCACTTTGGCATCGGTGAAATCGCCGGTTGCCGGATCACCGGCGTGGCCAAGCCGCTGATCGTCCAGCCCGCCGCGTAGGCCGCATTTCTGGCCTCTCCAAGATGGAATCGTGCCAGTCGGTCATAACAGCCTCCTTAGAGATTGCTGCTTTAGGTAGGTCTCCGCCAGCGGCTCAATGTTCAATGGTATGCGCGGCGCGCGGCTGGCAGTTTCTGTGGCCACGTAGCAACAGAACTTTTGTTTCTTCTTCGGAACGGTGCTTTTTTAATTTACGTCTCGCAAAACATGCCCTTAAGTTCCCTCACCGGGGCAGGGTGTCTTCATAAGCATTCAATTTTTGAACCCGGATCGGCCGCAGCGCGCAAATGCCTGCGGCCTTTTGTTTTTATCAATTGGCAGGTACCGGTGACCCGGCACTGCGAACCAACTTATCCCGTTTTCCGAAGGACATAGTTAGTCATTATTCCGCGTGGAGGGCGAGCCAAAGTTTTGCCAATGCTTCGGTGGCGGTTGAGCCATGTCTTGCCCAATAAGTGACTTCACCGTCGATTGAAATAAATCCGCTATGCGCTTCCCATTCGTCGGGATTGATGCGCTTAACGGAAAGGCGAAACCCGGGGTGAATTTGTTCCACCGCCGCTATAAGCTCTTCGATGGTGGGAATTCCAAAAAGTTCATGATCGTGAACCGGCTTCGCTGCCGGGAAACCCGCGTCCAGTAGTCGTTGTATTAGTTCGGAAGTCATACACAATCATTTAGCACAAAACGCAAAAACCTTCCGTACTACTCCGGAAGGTTGCGGTACAAGTTGCGCGGACATGAGCGGCGACTCTTCCTCGGAATGCCTATTGTTTATTGGTGAATTCGGCAGTGTCCGTTCACGATCATCGGTGATTTAATCTTTTGGAAAGGGCATCTTTCGGAGCGGACTCAACTAATACGCAGCGCAGCTCGTCTATTTGACGTGCGAAATCTAATGCATTTGCCTTCAACACTTCCATCGCATGACTTCGATGGCCTTCATTTTCCAGTTCTTCGATTCGCTCGTTAAAGGCGTTCAATTCATCTTCTAATTTCTGAATTTCGTGTTGAATCGGAAACCGCCGGGCGGGATGTTGATCAACAGCTTGTCGCTTCTCTGCGCGCATTGCTGACAAATTACCGCGCCATTGTCGCCGTGTGGTCATGGCCCCTCCGAATCGCGAATGCTTGGCTACGCGACCCTATTCCGTTTTCCGACAAGCAAGAAATTCAAAACCCTTATCCTGCTGCATTTATTTAACCACCAGACCCACCATCGCGGACAGGCCCACGTCCTGCCAATTGTCCGCCTTTACGATTGCCTTCTAACGTCCGCTGCTTCGCTTATCTGTTGAGTTCAGGAAAATTCGGGAGTTGTCAGCTTGCGCCCTCGTGAAGAAAAATTTAGTGGTTTGAGCACGGCGCCTGCTTACTTCAAGCATGAAGCGTCCTGAACGCCCGGACGATATAGTCCAGGACGTATGACCATGACCTCACCTAAGATAGGTGCTCCGGAAGTGTTTCTGTTGTCGACGGCTGTCACATCAATGTTCGCATGTGCCACCTACAGCTGAGCGGATAGTAAAATCGTGTCGAACCAAGATTCTTCTACATCAAACGAGCGGCGAAAGCGCCATACCGACCAAAACGTGCGACCGATTTCCGACAGGGCCGTGGCCATTTTCTTCGCCATCCTCGTCGCACTTCTCGTGCTGGGTTATCTGCTCATGACCAAGCTGGCCGACGACTCACGCGCAGAGAACTGCATAATGGCGCACCGCAAAAATTGCGGCGCAATCGAATGGCCCTCCAACTGACGAGAGCAGCCCCTTCGCGGCCACCGTCTAACCGTCCGGTAATGCACCGAACAGACATGCCGACCCTATTGAGCGATGTCCGTTGTTGGGGCCAAAGCGGAAACATCTGCTCGCAGCGAGTATTTCGCCTTTTGACCCATTTCGGAAGCCGGACCTTAGGTCAAAGCTCACGAACGAGCGTGAGATCGCGGCCAACGTTTTGGTGCGTCCGGACGATGATGATCGGCGACAGCCTTTGGAACATTTGCCGTCCTGGGCTCGCTCTGCTTGCCCTGTATGCTGTTTGGGATGGCTCATCCGACGACGCGGCCTCCTCGTCGTTCGCAATAAATTTTCGTGAAGTGGTCGTTAGTGAACAGCGCCAGGCGATGGAATAGGATTGTCTAACCTCGGATGTCGCAGCAGCTTGTGACTTGCGACCTTACCCACCGGTGGAAGTGACAACTTTCACCTCGTCACTATGAAATAACGGCGGAGCTCGCAGGCCGGCTCAACGTCGAGATCGCAAACTACAACCGCGACCGAAACAAGCTTTCCCTATGGAACGATCTTGCGATCTGCCTTGAAAACAAAATTCCTGTTCCCGACAAGGTGAGCGAGTTTTTCCTCGATATCTCGCAGAAGCTGATTGAATATGCCCGTAACGGCAAGAAGGAGGCTCGTCAATCAATCTCGGATCTCGTGCTGGGAACCGTCAATGAGGATGGCGGACAAGGCGAGTTACGCAGAGGTACATCGACGCCGATCCGGATGCTCAGGTTCTAGTCGTCGGTATGGTCTAGCGGCACGTCGGGTTTCAGGGTCGAGCCGCTAGGGGGATCGGTGGTGAAGAAATTCGCAGTAGGCATGATTGGAGAGACAGCCGTGTTGATCGCATCCGAGGCCGCAGCTCAAGACTTTGTAATCGAGGAGACGACCGTCGCCGGCATTCAGCAGGCGCTACAGACCAATGCCAGGACGGGCCGCCAGATCGTCCAGGCCTATCTCGATCGGATTGCCGCATACGATCACAAAGGTCCAGCGTTCAATTCGATTCTGACGCTGAATCCGAAGGCTCTTGCGGAGGCGGACCGGCTCGACGCCGAACGAGCGACTGGAGCGCCGGTAGGACCGCTGCATTGTGTGCCGCTGGTGCTCAAGGACAACTACAACACCGCCGATCTGCCGACCACAGGTGGCTCGGCGTCGCTTGCCGGAATGCAGCCGCCGGCGGATGCCTTCGTGGTCGCCAAGCTGCGCAAGGCTGGCGCGATTATCCTCGGCAAGTCCAACATGCACGAATTCGCGCTATCAGGCACGACAGTGAGCTCACTTGGTCGCCAGACGCTTAATCCCTATGACCTGACGCGAACGCCCGGAGGCTCGAGCGGCGGAACGGGTACGGCGGTGGCCGCAAACCTGGCACTCGCGGGCACCGGCAGCGACACGGTGAACTCGATCCGGTCGCCAGCTTCGGCCAATGCCCTGGTCGGTATTCGTCCGACCAAGGGTCTTTTGAGCCGTGCCGGGATCATGCCGGTCTCTGAAACCCAGGACGCGATCGGGCCAATCACGCGCACAGTTGCGGACGCAGCGCGGCTTCTGGAGGCCATGGCTGGGTACGATCAGAACGATCCCTCGACGGCATGGAGCTTCGGCAACACACCAACCAGCTATGTGCAATTCCTCAAACCGGATGGCTTGCGCGGCGCCCGCATTGGGCTGCTGAAGACACTGCTCGGGAGCGGTCTCGAGCACCAGGACGTGAACAGCGTGATCGCCACGGCAATGGTTGCTTTGAAGAGCGCGGGAGCCGAGTTAATCGAGCTTGACGCGCCTGCTCTGGATGCCAGCAAGCTCAATGCCGACAATGACGTCCAGAAGTATGAGTTCAAGACGCTGTTGAACGCCTATCTCGCTGCTATCCCCAATGCGCCAGCAAA
>DATBYP010000069.1:0-25833 GCA_036513675.1 Candidatus Acidiferrum sp. | reverse complement strand
AATGCCGCGCACTTCAGATGATTCACAAGAATTTCCAGATTATCCGGCTGGGTAAACGCGTGTTCCGGCGTGCTTCCGAAGAAATAATCTGGATTGCGCACCATGAATTGGTCGAGCGGTGCGGAAGAAGCCACCATCACGGCGCAGGACGTGCCGCTACGGCGCCCCGCGCGGCCCGCCCGCTGCCACGTTCCCGCGATGGTCCCGGGATATCCGGCCATTACCACGGCATCCAACGAGCCGACGTCGATCCCCAGTTCCAGCGCGCTCGTCGAAACAACGCCGCGAATCCGCGCGTCGCGCAGCCCGTGCTCGATTTCACGGCGCTCGTTCGGCAAGTAACCGCCGCGATAGCCGCGAATTGTTTCCGGCCTACCGGGTTCATGGGGATTTGCCTGCTGCAAATACGTCAGCAGCAGCTCCGTGTGCAGGCGGGAATTGGCAAACACGATTGTCTGCAGCTCGTGCTTCAAGAATTCCTGCGCCACCCGCGCAGATTCGTTGATGTAACTGCGGCGAATGCCTAGCGCGCGATTCACCACTGGCGGATTGTAGAAAACAAACGTTTTCTCCCCGGCCGGCGCGCCATTCGCGTTGAGTACTTCGACGTCTGCTTCCAGAAGCCGCGAAGCGAGTTGTCCCGGATTCGCGATCGTCGCCGACGAGCAGATGAATTGCGGATCGCGCCCGTAAAATCGCGCGATGCGCCGCAGCCTGCGCAACACGTTACATAAATGGCTGCCGAAAACGCCGCGATAGGTGTGCAGCTCGTCGACAACGATGTAGCGCAAATTCTCGAACAGGCGCGTCCAGCGCGTGTGGTGCGGCAAAATCCCGGTGTGCAGCATGTCCGGATTCGTGAGCACGATGTGCCCCTTTTCACGGATCGCTTTGCGCGCGTCACTCGGGGTGTCGCCGTCATACGTAAAAACGCCAAAGCGGTTCGCGAGGCGTTGGTTCAAATCGTGTAGCTCGGCGAGTTGATCCTGCGCAAGCGCCTTCGTCGGGAAGAGATATAGGGCGCGGCTGTCGGAGCTTTCGAGAATCGCGTTCAGTATCGGCAGGTTGTAACAGAGCGTTTTTCCAGAAGCAGTCGGCGTGACGACGACAATGTTCTTGCCGGCGTGAACCGTTTCCGCAGCCGTAGCCTGATGGCTGTAGAGTTGGCGAATGCCTTTGCCGGCATAAGCCGCTGTGAGATCGCGGTGTACCCAAGCAGGGAAGTCCGCCCACTGCGCCTCACGCGCAGGAAAGGTGCGAATCGCGGTAAGGATTTCGCCGTGAACATCGCGTGCCGCGAATACGTCCAGCACCTGATGCACACGCGTGATTGCCGTCGACTCGCGCGATGATGCAGGACCATCGGGAGCTGCCTCGAAACTACCAGCCCTTCGAACTGCCAACGATTCCGACATACGAGTCCCTCCCGTCCATTCGCCTTTTATTCGCCAAAGGCTAGCACGCTGTTTTCGCATGCGCAACAGCGTTCTCCGTCAATTTTTCTAAGTTGTTGAAGCGGGAAGCAGGTTTCCAGTCAGGAGCGCTCAGGCTATTTCTTGGCCGCGCGATATAGGATGACGCGCACTTTCTCTAGCGTGATCAGGCCACCCTCGACCATGGCGTCGAGCCGCGGCAAGATCTGCTCGATGCGTTCCGTGGTTTCTACAACTTCAAGAATGATCGGCAAATCCTGCGAGAGACGCAGAATTTTGTCCGTGTGATACACGCTGGAGCCACCGTAGCCCGCGACGCCGCGCAGCACGGTCACACCAGAAAACCCTTCCTTGCGCAGTAACTCGACAATCGCCTCATAAAGCGCCTTGCCATGCCATCTGTCAGACTCACCGATGTGAATGCGCATCAGGGTACGCTCGCCCTCAAATTTCTCGTGTGGCATCATCTCGATCTCCTAGAACCTGTTCGCCAGCCGAATGCCGGCCACAGACAGCAGCAACCCAATCACTACGCTAGCCGCGACGTATGTCGTCGCCGGAAGCCACTCGCCATCTTCCAGCATTTTTGCGGTCTCCCAGCCGAAGCTGGAGAATGTGGTGTAGCCGCCGAAAAAACCAACCGCGATAGCTACACGCCAGTCCGGAGAGATCACCAGTCGATTCAGCGTCAGTTGCCCAATGAGCCCTAGTAAAAAGCATCCGCTCAAATTGATGACCAGCGTGCCGTAGGGGAATGTTCCGCCAGCGCGCACCTGCACCAATCCCTGCAGCCCATAACGCGCCAAAGTGCCAATAGCTCCAAACAGTGCGATTAAAATCAGGCGCAAACGCGCCGCCACGGATGCTGGAATCGATACTTCAATGACTCCTCCTTTGCCTGAGGCGAATCAGTAGTGGAAACGGTACCGCACTTGGACAAAGATTTCCCGCGGGTTCAGGTAATGAGTGCCGCCAAAGGTAAAGCTGTTGTCGAGCAGAACCCGTCGATTCGCCACGTTAGTTCCATTCAGCGAAGCTGAGAAGTTTTCTCCAAAATCCTTGCCCAGGGCCAAGTCGAATGTCGTGTGACCTGGCAGATGCGCGGGCGGGGGATTGCCATTCGCGAATCCCGAACCATAGTACACATCGGTCGACACGTAGCTGCGCCGCGGGAGGTTTAGCGTGCCGCCGAAGTGTAAGGTGTTGCGCTGATCGTGGTCGAGAAGAAAGAAACCGCCCGGTGGCGAGAAATCGGTCAATCCGCCGCTCACAGCTCCGAAGCCTTTCGCGACTTGGTTTGAGTATGTCAGGTACACTTGCCCGCGATTTTTGATCCGTGGAGAGCGGATGGTGAGCTCCCAACCTACGATGCGTGCTCCGTCGATCGTTACCGGAAAGAAGATGTCAGAATTTCCGACATTGCTGTGATCGAAATAGTTCTTCGCGCGCGTCTTGAACGTCTCCGCGTCCACTGTCCAACCGCGTAACGGAATCGTGACGCCAAATTGCGATTCCTCATCCCGCTCGCCATGCAGCGGAATGAAGCTGAGATTCTGGCTGTTCACAAACTGCACCACCGGACCGGACGCCGTCAGTAGCGGCGGTGCCTGATAGAAGTGCCCGTAAAATGCGCGGAAGACCCAATTCAAACGCGGAACGCGCACAGCGGCTCCGAACCGTGGACTCGTCGCGTTTTCCACCAAATGTCCTGAAAAATGCGTTTGGCGAAGACCCGCATTCAATGTTAGCCAAGACGTCGCGCGAAATTGCTCTTCCGCAAACAGCGCCAACAAACTTCCCGAGGCGCTTACTGGCGCTCGGAAATCAGGATTGCTTGCATCATTGAAAATCACTCCGAGCAGCTCGTCGTCCTCCTGACCAAATCCGTAAATCCCGGCCCGTGCGTTATTCCGGCCCTTAACGTACGCAAGTGTCGCTTGCCCGCCCGCATACTTCGAAGATCGATTGTCAGTGGTCACTGTCGGGACGTCGTGCGGATCGCTCTCAAAATCCGCGCGATTGAAATGATAAAAAGGCGAAACTGTTATCAACAAGCCGGGATTGAACGTATGAACCCAGGAGAATGCGACGAATGCGTCGCTCTCCCGATTCGCATCATGGAAAAAATCGCCTGGCGCATTGTTCGGATTATTCGGGTCAAATGGAACCTGGTAAAAATCGCGCCGGAGGGACGTAACCCATCGCAATTGATCCTGCGAGCCCAGGTTGTAAATCAGCGACCCGAAGCCGCTATACCCGTTCGCGACATCATGTATCACCGCGGACGTCGGCGTCTCCAGTCCCAGGTTCGTGCGGCTCCCGCTCGCGCTCGCGTAATACGCAAAGCGGCTGGTGTGCCCGCCAAAATTGATCTGGTCATCCGTCTGATAAAAATTCCCGAAGCCCAGCACGAGCTCGCCCTCATTGTTGCGTTCGAACCCGGTACGTGGCGCCACATTGAATACGCCATACGTCCGATCGCCGAAATCCGCCGCATAGCTCCCTCGCTGCATTTCGATTGTATCGATATCCTTCGGATCGATTTGCGGCCCAAGGTTGCTCGCAATATTCGTGTTGGGAATCGGCACGCCGTCAATCAGCCAGCTCACCTGGTGACCACCGCGTACATGCAACTGATCGTGCGTAACGTACGCTCCCGGTACGTAGTTCGTGATCATCGCTAAGCTGTTTGTACGTGTGGCACCGGGCGTTTGTGCAATTTCCTTCCGGTTCACCACGTCAGTGGGCGTCACGGACTCCGTCTGCGCCGGCGACGATTCCGCCGACACAGTCACCGACTGCGCCTGCGTAGACAGTCGCAACTCAAAATGCAAAATGGGCGCCGTGCCTGAAAGCACTGTAACGACTTGCTCCTGCGTCGCAAATCCCGCCTGCGACACGGTTACGCTGTATTCGCCCACCGGCACAGCGTCAAAGTGAAACTGTCCCTCCGCATCAGTCCCCATCGTTTGCGTATAATCCGACGCTTTCGCCTTCAACGTGACGGTGGCATCGGCAACCGGTCGGTGCTGCGGATCATGCACAATCCCGCGTACGGTCCCGAAAATTGTCGCCAGCGCGGGCACACTAAGAAAAACCAAAGGGGCAAACAACTTCAAAATGCTTCGCATAATTTGTCTCCAAAATAGTTAGAGCGCGACGCAAAGTCGCGGCCAGTGCCGATAGATGGATTGTGATATCAGCGGTCTTACAGTGCGTGAGCCGAGCGAGGAGGAGGAGACAGAGGCTTTACGAAGCGCGGAATCGCAACAGCGTTCGCGGTTTCCGCGGCAGCAACAACTAACCCGGGTGCGGTGGCAGATGCGAAATGCGGCAGCACAAACGCCACTGCCGTGACCAATGGCTTCTCAGAACTTTCGCAGCACGACAGCGAGCAATTCATCATCTCGGCCACGTCACGCTCGCAATCGATATGCGAATGCTGCGAGGCTGGCACATTCTGCCGATGATGGTGCGCCGCAATCGGGCAATGATCGCCCCCGCAACAAGCCATCGCGTGTGCAGACCACGTCGCCGCAACCAGCGGTACATACAAGAACACAGTCGCAAACAGGCAAACCCACCCTGCGACAATTCTCATCCGATGTCTGCTAGCGGCGTTCACGTTCCTTGTTCCCTATGACGCATGATAAGCCAAAACCGCGCTTCCCACCCATCCTATATATGTCACATTAACGTCACTAAGGTCCTTCCAACCGGTGCCGCGCCTTGACTTCCCGCCACTCCGCATCGCAGACTTTCGTCATGGCGCAAACCTATTTGCTGTTTGATTTCGGGTCGGATGAAGAGAAAGTTCAGCAGGCCCGCCACAAACTTGAAGGTTGGAAGCAAGCCTTCCGCCTCGACAAAAAGCTTCAGTACAAGCTCGAGCGCGAACAATCTCCGACGCCCGAAACGCCAGCAAGGGCCGAGCCCGAGGCGCCAAAAGCCGAAAAAAACAAGCCGGGCAAGGGCAAATCTAAGCCAAAGGCGAAGTCCAGCGACGCGCCGGCCGCAACCGAAAACCACGGCCCCGTAAAGCTGTTCGTCCGCCTCTATTTTTCGGGCCACGAAAGACTCTCGGAGCAGCGCTGGCTCGATCGCATCCCCACCGAAGAGCCGTTCAAAAGCGCCTCGCCCAAAATCGTCCGCGAGAGCGAACCCGCATTCGCCGACGTCCTAAAGCAGTTTGACACCCTCGAGTGAAGCCCAATCGCCTCTCCGCTAAGCGAGAATCGCCCCGTGAATCCAGCGAAATCCCCAAACCCTTTCCGGCAGCTCAAACATCTTTTCGATATAATGGAAGTTCCACCGGCGAGCATCTTCACTCCATCGAGAGGGCCGACTGAATGGCTGTACAGACGCGCGCAAAGATAGCAAAGCTCGATGCCGAAAAATTTCACGGCCTCGACCGCGAAACGCTAATCCGTATCTATCGCACGATGTTTCTTTCCCGCCGTCTCGACGACCGCGAGATTCAGCTCAAGCGCCAAAATAAAATTTACTTTCAGATCTCCAGCGCCGGCCACGAAGCCGTAACCGTTGCCATGGGCCTGCTTCTGCGTCCCGGCGTCGATTGGTTCTATCCCTACTATCGCGACCGCGCGCTCTGTCTGATGCTCGGCGTCACCCCGCTCGAAACTCTTCTCCAAGCCGTTGGCGCGAAAGACGATCCTGCTTCCGGTGGCCGCCAGATGCCGTCGCACTGGAGCCATCCCAAGTGGAACATCGTCTCGAAATCATCCTGCACCGGAACGCAATTCGTCCAAGCAGTCGGCGCCGCCGAAGCCACGCTCTATTACCAGAATCGACCCAAGGCGCTCATGCAAACAAAAAAGGCCCCGCTCGGCCAATACGTCCATCACGAAGCCAATGAAATCGTCTACGTCTCGGCGGGCGACGGCGCCACTAGCGAAGGCGAGTTCTGGGAATCGCTCAACGCGGCGTGCGCCAAAAAATTGCCGCTGCTCTATCTCATCGAAGACAACGGCTACGCCATTTCCGTCCCCGTCGAAGTGCAAACCGCCGGCGGCAGCATCTCCAAGTTAGTGCGCGACTTTCCCAGCCTCCATGTAGCCGAATTTGACGGCACCGATCCGCTAGAAAGCTACGCGGTCGGCAAGGCAGCGGTCGACTACGTCCGCGAGCGCCGCGGTCCCGCCCTGATTCACGCGCACGTCATCCGCCCATACTCGCATTCGCTTTCCGACGACGAAAAGCTCTACAAGACCGCCGAGGAGCGCGAAGAAGAAGCGCACCGCGACCCGCTCTCCAAGTTTTCTCTCTTCCTGGTTCGCGAAGGTGTGCTCGACCAAAAAGAAATCGAAGCGCTGGAAGCCGAGGTCGACCGCGAAGTCCGCGACGCCACCGACGAGGCCCTCGCCGCCGAACCGCCGTCCGTCGATTCCATTCACGTCAACGTCTATTCCCCCGACATCGATCCCACATCGTCAACCTTCGTCGTGCAGCCGCAATATCACGGCGCCCCCAAGACCATGGTCGAAATGGTCGCCGCCACGCTCTCCGACGAGATGGCCCGCGATGAGCGCATCACGGTCTTCGGCGAAGACGTCGCCGACGCCAGCCGCGACGAAAACTTGAAACACGTAAAAGGGAAGGGCGGCGTTTTCAAAGCCACCTCCGGCCTGCAAAGAAAATACGGCCACGATCGTGTTTTCAACACGCCGCTCGCCGAAGCCAGCATCGTCGGCCGCGCCATCGGCATGGCCACGCGCGGCCTCAAGCCTGTCGCCGAAATTCAATTCTTCGACTACATCTGGCCCGCCATGATGCAGATTCGGGACGAGCTATGCGTCCTGCGCTGGCGCTCCAACGGCACTTTCAAATGTCCCGCAGTTCTTCGCGTGGCCATCGGCGGTTATCTGACCGGCGGCGGCATTTATCACAGCCAAAGCGGTGAATCCATTTTCACGCACTGCCCCGGCCTCCGCGTCGTTATGCCGAGCACCGCGCTCGATGTCGCCGGACTTCTGCGCACATCTGTGCGCAGCGACGATCCCGTGATGTTCCTCGAGCACAAACACCTCTATCGTCAGCCGTACAACCGCTCGGAATATCCCGGCCCCGACTACACCGTTCCCTTCGGCAAAGCGCGCTTGGTCAAAGAAGGCAACGAAGTCAGCATTGTCACGTTCGGTGCCATTGTCCATCGCGCCGAAGTCGCCGCCGCGCAGCTCGAGCGCGAAGGCGTCTCCGTCGAAATCATCGACCTCCGCTCACTCTCGCCCTACGATTGGGACGCCATCGCTGCCACGGTCCGCAAAAATCACCGCGTCATCGTCGCCTACGAAGACATGTTGAGCTGGGGTTTCGGCGCCGAAATCGCAGCCCGCATTGCCGACGAGCTATTCGAAGAGCTCGACGCCCCCGTAAAGCGCGTCGCCGCCATGGACGTCTTCTGCGCCTACCAGCCAAAGCTCGAAGATGTTATCCTGCCGCAGACAGAGGATATTCTTGCGGCCGTCCGTCAGATTCTGGAATACTGACGCCAGTGCGCCTGCGCTCAAGAGGGAACTTTTTGTCATTCCAATTCGTATCAATGAATAGAGGCCCACAAAACGCCGCTCTGTGGAGGTGAATCAATGGTCTGCGCAAATTGTCAGAAGCAAATCGCGGACGGTTCGAATTTTTGCTACAACTGCGGCGCCAAGCAGCCCGCAGCCGGCGCTGCCGCCGCATACACAGCGGACTGCGCCCCCAAAAAGCGCCTGGTGCGCTCCACTACAGACAAAAAAATCGCCGGCGTCGCCGCCGGCTTGGCAGACTACTTCGATCTCGATCCCACAATCGTCCGTCTCGTGTGGCTGCTTGCCTTTTTGTTCGCGGGAGCAGGGCTGCTCGCTTACATCATTCTCTGGATCGCCCTCCCTGCAGGCCCCACGGGCGTGCCCGCCTCCGCGCCATCAGCCCCAGTAACTTCGTAGCCTTCTTTGCGGCGGTTTTGTTTACCCTGAGCTTCGAAGAGCCGCCGTTTTCGAGGATGGAAAAGCGCCGACAACTGCAAATCTGAACTAGCTGAACGGAATTGGCTACTTCTTCGGATTCCGCGCCGTCTGCGCTCTTCCCCCGCCCAACAATGGCTCGTCCAGCGAAATCATCCCTGCCCCCACCGTCGCCAGCGCAAAACACGCCGCCGCCAGTGCCAACGGAAATTGATAATCATTCACGGCCAAATATCCGTGGGCGCTGTGCACCTTCCAAATCGCCACGCACATCTCGATGGTTAGCAAAAGCGCCGCCGCCCGCGTGAACAATCCGAGCAATAGCAACCCGCCCCCAAACGTCTCGATCACTCCGGCGATGTAGACAAAATATCCCGGCAACCCATGCTCGACAAAAAATCCCTGCATCTGCGCTCCGCCGCGCAAATGTGCCAGCTTCGGATATCCGTGCGATAGGAAAATAATGCCAAGCGCAATACGAAGCGCCAGCAGCCCAACAGGTCGAAGCGAATCCAAAAATTTCACTCGTGTCTCCTCACGTTTCCTGAGTGTCGTTGCAAGTCCGCCTTTGAGCGCCGGAGGTGCGCGTTAGCCCAGTGCGTGAGCGCTGGGCAGTGGTTGGCGCAAGGGTCCGGAGCGCCGTAGGCGCGGCACTTCATTCTCTGCCTATCTGTTTATTCGTCTTCCTCCGCCGAATTCCGCGCATTGTACCAGAACCTTCCCCATACGCTTCCTCCGGCCCCAGCAAAGAATCGGTTACAATCATTTGTCGCGCGGAAAAATTGAACGCATGAACGTTCCGTCACTCTTCGTGTCATTCACCGCTCTTGAGGTCCGCCCATGAAGCGCAAACTTCTTGTGGCCGTGCCCCTACTCTGCCTGGTTGGCGTAACCGCGTGGTTCTTCCGCCCCAAGCACGAATATCTTGGTGAAGCCTACGTCAGCGAACGCAGCACCACGCTGTGGAGCAGCGTAGCGCAAGTCCGCGAGCCCATTGAAATGCTGCACTACGGTGATCGCGTCGATGTCATGGCCCGCCGCAACGATAGCGTAAAAGTTCGGACCGTTAGTGGCGTGATCGGCTGGGTCGACAGCAGGCTCCTCCTCGAACCCGCCCTATGGCAGCGCAGCGTCAAGCTGCTCAATGCTGCCAAAGCCATGCCCGTACAAGCGCGCGGCCGCACCAAAGTGCAAACCAATCTCCGCGTCGACCCGGGTCGCACCCAGGCTCGTCTTTATCAATTCGGGCGTGGTGTACCCGTCGAAGTCGTAGCGCGCACCGTCGCCGATTGGGTGCAGGTCAGCGATGAGCGAGAGAATACGAACGAAGCGCAGGAAACCAAGAAAGAAGATTGGTTCCTCGTTCGCGGCTTGGCCACACGACCGCCCGGCGAAGTCTCCGCTCGCAGCTCCGAATCCAATGCCACCACGCAGCCCGGCGACCAGACCGTTCCCATCGCCGGCTGGGTCGTGGCCCGCTTCGTCGAACTCGACTTGCCCGAGCCCGTCCGCGAAGGAATGGCCTCCGCCAACGTGCGTCCCATCGCCTGGTTTGAGCTGAATCGCGTAGCCAGTCCCTCCGGAGACAAACCCCAGTACTTAGTCGCAGGAACGCGCAGCGGCGAAGGGCAGCTGTGCGATTTCACGATTCTCCGCGTCTATACCTGGAACGCCCGGCGTACTCGTTACGAAACCGCATTCATCGAAAATAACCTGTGTGGCCAAATGCCCGTCCGCCTCGCCAAAGGACCAAAGGGCGAGCCGGAATTTCGTTTCCGCCAGATGAGTGGTCCCAAAGAAGAGCGCGTCTATCGCCTGACGCAAACAGTAGTGCGCCGCGTCCGCGAACCCGGTGAGCTACCCCGAAAACACGCTACCACGAGTTCCGCAAAGGCTGTAAAGCGCTAGTGAACGCCGCGGCTGATCACGCATCCCTAAGGGTTACCCTCAAGCTCCGTAGCGCTGGCATCTTGTTTACCCTGTTTACCCCGAGCTTCGAGGGGAGCTTCGAAGGGCCGGCGCATGCGGCACAGCTGCTTCTTGTCTTAATTTTCGCATCCATGGCCGTCGCTTGCTCCAGGCCCGCCCAGACCGTTGCCGCTCAGCAGGCGCCTCCACCGCCCTTCGAGTACGTGGATACCTGGGGTTCCCACGGCGATGGCCCCGGCCAGTTTGATAAACCCGTAGCCATGGCTAGCGACGGCGAATCCATCATCTACATCGCCGACGCCGCCACCGGCTTCATTCACAAATTTTCGCCGAGCGGCGAGCCGCGCCTCTCCTTCCAGGACGATCGCACCAACATGCACCCCGTGGACATTGCCGTTGATGCCGGTGCCGCCATCTACGTAGCCGACGGCCGCCGCGGTACAGTAGCCATTTTCTTTTCCGATGGAATGCGCCACCGCGAATTGCGCACCGGCGCGCCGTCAACCGTCCGCGAATCCATGCACATCGCCGTCGATGCCTACGGCACGATCTACGTTGCCGCCAAGCATCCATACGGCATCCGCAAATTCAGCCCGGCGCTTCGCCTCATCGGCTCATGGGGTGGTGGCCCAGCGAAAGAGGTCCCGATTGGCTCCCCGGTCGACAATCCCTCAGCTCTTGCTGTCGGCCCAGATGGTCTCGTCTATGTAACCGAATCCGCTCAACCACAAATCAAAGTCTACGACGCCACAGGAACGTCGCAGCGTATCCTTTCGGTTCCAACCGATGCTGCGGATGCCAAACTGACCGGCGTTGCCGTAAATAAAAAGTTCATCTTCGCGGTCAGCGCAACAAATCCTTCCGTTTACATCTGGTCGCTGGATGGTTCTTACCGGCTCACGCAGGATCTGTCGACGTGGGTTCCCGGCGCCGGTTCCACAATCGTTCGCAAAATTGTGGTCACGCCCGCCGGCGATCTGTTGCTCCTCGACACCGCAGCCGCACGCGTTTTCAGATTTCGCTTACACCTGTAGAATCCAGGCACTCGACGGAGGCCGCCGAATGACCCTGCACATCAGCGAAGTCGAGGTTCAGCAGGTTCTCACGATGCCGATGGCGCTCTCGGCTGTCGAGGAAATCTCTCGCAAACAGGCCACCGGCGAAGTCATCAATCATCCCCGCCGCCGCTTCGAGCTTCCTTCTGGCGGATTTTTCCATTATATGGCCGCCGCCGATTTCGCTGCTGGCTTTCTGGCCATGAAGCAGTACACCTTCATGCGCGGTAAGATGCGCTTTCTCGTTCCGCTATACGAAATTGCGAGCGGCGATCTGGTTGCCATGATCGAAGCCGACTATATGGGGCAACTGCGCACCGGAGCCGCTTCCGGAGTAGCAACGAAATATCTAGCCCGCAGCGACGCATCCGTCGCCGCAATCATCGGAACCGGAGGTCAAGCCAGGACGCAACTGGAAGCAGTCGCCGCGGTTCGCAAGCTTTTCTCCGCGCGCGTGTATGGCCGAAATGCCGACCGTCGCAAGCGGTTCGCGGAAGAAATGTCGCAACGCATTGGTGTCCCTGTCGAAACAGCCAACTCTTCTTTTGAAGCCGCGCGTGGCGCGCACATTATTTGCACCGCCACTACTGCCTCGCAACCTGTGCTGTACGGCGCGGATCTTTCCTCCGGAATGCACATCAATGCCATCGGCGCGAACCACGCCCACAAACGCGAACTCGATGAAGAAGCCGTCTCCTGCGCCGATGTGATCGTGGTCGACTCCATCGAACAATCGCGCCAGGAAGCCGGCGACTTAATCATAGCGTTCAAGGGAGATGAAATCTGTTGGACTGGCGTAAAGAAATTGTCCGATGTTGTCGCAGGAAAAGTGGGCAGAACGAGCGAGACCGAAGTAACGCTGTTCAAATCCAACGGAATCGCGGCCTGGGATCTAGCGGTGGCGATGCGCGTCTATGCTCTTGCTCGGGAGAAAGGCCTCGGCCGGCCGTTGCCATTGTGGTCGGAATAATGTTGACCTGGCCACCAGCTTGGGGGCGCGTCAGATGGCGTAAGCCGCCCTATCATTTCTGATCTTTGCAAATTTTCCGTCGGATAGTCTCATGCAGACGCGCCTGCACTTCCACGGGGAAATCCACTAAATCCGAGTCGTAGTACAAGTTCACTGTGATTCTGGTCTGCTGCACCAAAATTGTGCAGTCTCGGCACGTTTTTAGGTGTAGCTCAATTTCCTCGACGACCGTTGCCTCCAGGTCGCCGTCGATATATCTGGAAACGCGCCGAATTACGCCTTCACAGTCCATGTTTCCCATTCTGGCGAAAACGAGTATCCAGTTTTTGGCGCAACTTAAGGCGCGCGCGCAACAGCCGCGATTTGACTGCCGCTTCCGAAATTCCCACCGTCTCCGCCGTCTCTTCCGTGGAAAGTCCCTCTACGTCGCGCAGCAAAAAGACTATACGAAAGTCCGGCGGCAGCTCTTCAATCACGCCGCGCAATATATCGCGCATCTCCGTTTGCGCAAAACGCTGCTCCGGGCTCGGTCCCCAATCCTCGATCTGTTGCGGAATGAAATCGTCCTCGCTCTCAATCGGTTCGTCCAGCGAAACCTGATTGGGCCGGCGCTTGCGCAGCCGCATCAGCGCTTCGTTTGCCGCGATTCGAACCAGCCAAGTGTAAAAGCGCGAGTCTTCCTGGAATCTGTCCAGGTGCGAATACGCTTTCATGAATGCGTCTTGCATCGCGTCTTCCGCATCTTCACGGTTGCGCGTTATGTTCATGGTAAGTCGAAAGATTTTGCGCTCGTAGCGATTTACAAGCTCTTCAAAAGCGGAGGCATCGCCGGCTTTCGCGGCAGCAACCAGCAGGTGCTCGTCTTCGCGGGCGACGGTGGAAGGCAATCGATGTGGATTCGAAGAGCTCAAGCTAGGCGCTTTTACCAGGTTTGCGAGTAACCCCGGTTGGATGCTTGGCATGGCTAAAGTAGCACAATACAACGCCGCACCTCGAACTCCCATACTTGGATGACCTGACCGCCGCCCGCGATTCAGATTTGCGTGTCAAAGCCGACGATTCAAACCAGCCATTCGAGACGCCACTCGAACCCGCCACGCGAAAATCACTCGTGCAGGGCATAGTCAGGGTGAGTGACAATTTGCGCAGCAGCGTCGAACCATCTGCGCCGCGCGGCCCGCGGAACGGGTAAGCTAGGGGAAATGCGCACGCTCCCCGATCATCTTCGAAAGGGCATGAAGCTGATAATTATCGGCTGCCATCCCACGGAATCATCCGTGCGCGTTGGGCATTACTACGCCGGGCGCGATAACGAATTTTGGCCGCTCATTTTCGAAAGCGGCGTAGTGCCTGAGCCTTTTGACTACCGCGATGACAAACGCGTAATCGAATTTGGCATCGGCCTCACGGACCTGGTCAAGCGCCCTTCGAAAACGATGGCGGAGCTGGCGCGCGAGGATTTTGCCGAAGGGCGCATCGTGCTCTCGCAAAAGCTGGAAGAGTTTGCGCCGCGGGTGGTGGCGTTTAACGGTAAAGCGACGTACGAATTGTTTGCGCAGAGGAAGTGCAAATTCGGATTGCAGAAGGAATCGCTATATGGCGCCCGCGTGTACGTTCTGCCGGCGACGCCCGGCCCGCAGATGAAGACCAAGAATGAAAAGCTGCAGCATTTCCGAAAATTGGCGCAATTGGTGAAGCGCGTAGCAAACGAACGCGAGAGCGGCCCGCAGGTGATGGAGCACGCATGAGCACATCGGCGCAGGCGGGGCAGGAAAATCGCGCCCTCCTGGAAAAACGCGAAGGCCGCGTCGCAACTATAATTTTGAACCGGCCGGAGCGCATGAATGCGCTGAACAAAGATTTGGTTTTGGCGCTCAATGACGCGCTGGCGCGAGTGGAAGCGGATCAGGAAATTGCGGTGGTAGTGCTTGCTGGCGCCGGCCGGGCGTTTTGCGCTGGCGGCGATTTAGCTGTGATTGGCAAGGGGAGGCAGGAAAATGATGCGACCGAGCTGCAGCCCATTCTGCGCGCGGGAATGCAGGTGGTGCTGAAGATTCGCACCATGCGGCAGCCGGTGATTGCCGCCGTGCATGGCGCGGCAGCGGGGGCGGGCATGAATATTGCGCTGGCGGCGGACATTCGCGTTGCTTCCGATGACGCGATGTTCGGGCAGAATTTTGCGAAGGTAGGATTGTTTCCGGATTATGCCGGAACATTTTTTCTGCCGCAGTTGGTGGGGCCCGCGAAAGCAGCAGAAATGTTCTACACCGGCGACATGATTGACGCTACGGAGGCGCTGCGACTCGGCATTGTGAATCGCGTAGTGCCGCTTGCGCAACTCGAAAGCGAAGCGCGCTCTCTGGCGCAGAAAATTGCGAATGGACCGGCGATTGCGATTCGCGCGGTGAAACAGGTATTATTTGGCCGCGACAAGGATGAGCTCACTGAGCTTCTGAACCTCGAAGTTGAGGAGCAGATGAAATGTTTTTCCTCCGAAGATTGTGGTGAAGGTATTCGCGCTTTCTTCGAGAAGCGTGCGCCGAAATTCCAAGGTAAGTAGCTGCCTCGCATTTTCCCCGGCAGTTTCCATGCTTTGTGCATTCCAGCCTATAATTGATTCGAGGATTTTCGTATGAGCGATCTGGAGATTACTCCTGCCGAAGCAAAGCAACGGCTGGAGCGCGGCGAAAACGTACTTCTTGTGGATGTGCGCGAGCCGTGGGAGTTCGAGATTGGCCGCATTGAAGGCGCAAAGCTTATCCCCATGGGCACGATCCCCGCGAATTTGCAGGCGCTAGACACCGATGACGAAGTGATTTGCTACTGCCACCACGGAATGCGCAGCCTCGACGTGGCGGTGTGGCTGCGCGGGCAGGGCGTGGAGCGTGCGAAGTCGCTGGCCGGCGGCATCGATCGCTGGTCCGCAGAAATCGATCCCAGCGTTCCGCGGTATTGATTTTGCGTTCGCGGCTGGCGCCGCGGGCACGCGCCCTTCGCGAGGCTCAGGGTGAAATTAACGCGCGCCCCTACAATGCCTACAACGTGCATAACAGCGGAGCGGATGGTCAACGGAATCCAGACGATTGCAGTGATTGGTGCTGGCGAGCAAGGCCGCGAAATTGCGTGCGCGGCGTTGCGTGCCGGTTACCGAACCGTCTTGGAGGATGTTTCCGACGGCAGGGTTGCGCAAGCTGTCGCCTGGATTGCGAGTGTTACTGCCGATGCGTATTCTCGACTTGTTCTTGCGAGCACGGTCGAAGACGCGGTCCGCGAGGCGGATTTGATTATTGAAGCGGTGGCGGAAGAGATGGAGATGAAGATTGAGATGTTCACCATCTTTGATAAATTCGCCAAGCCCGGTGCCGTTTTTGCGAGCAGCTCGCCTTCACTTTCCATTGCGGAGTTGGCGGCGGTGACGTTTTGCCCGGAGCGCTGCATCGGCATGCGCTTCGTTTTCGGTCCTAGGGCTGAGAATGCACTCGAGTTGGTATGCGCTCCGCAAACTTCCGAAGAGACCATTGCGAGATGCCGTGAGGTTGGCCGGCAAATGGGCAAAGAAGTCATCGTTGTCGCGGAGAGGGAATTCACGGAATCACGATGAACCAGCAGAGCATGAAGGAGATTGCGTCGAGAGTGGTGATCCAGCAGGGCGATCTTACGGAGATGGATACGGACGCGATCGTGAATGCCGCGAACAACGATCTCGTTCTAGGAGCTGGAGTTGCGGGAGCGATCCGCCGCAAGGGCGGGGACGCGATCCAGCGCGAGTGCGATGCCATCGGCAGCATCCCCATTGGTTTCGCGGCGATTACCGGCGGCGGCAAGCTAAAAGCCAAATACGTGATTCACGCCGCTAGCATGGGTCTGGGCAGCCTCACCACAGCGGAAACGCTGCAGCGGTCCACGGCGCATGCGCTGCGTCTTGCCGCAGAGCGCGGCCTGAAGACGATTGCATTTCCGGCCGTAGGCACCGGTATCGCGGGATTCCCGCTGAAGGAATGCGCGGAAATCATGTTGCGCGAGGCGGCGGAGCATCTGCGCAATGGGAGCTCGCTCGAAACCATTTATTTTGTGCTGTTTGACGAACAGGCCACAGGGATTTTCGAGCGCACCTGGAAGCGTCTGCAAGTATAAGCGGCTCGTCCGTGCCATAGTGACTGGAAACCGAAGGCAAGCAGCCCCACGCCCACTCCCCTGTTTGCAAGAGCGGCTGCAGGTCATTGAAAACAAGACGTTGCTATCGAAAAGTACCCGACTGCGGGGTGCACGTAAATGTGCCCCCCTCCCCTATGTTTTTTACAAGTGCTGATTCTAAAGGTGGTTAAAGTGGTCTCTTCCTCGCTTCCGACGAAAGTAGCTACGTCACTGGTATCGAGCTCTTCGTCGACGGCGGCATGACCCAAATTTGACCAGCTTGACCGCCGGCGTCTGGACGGGATCTCCGAGGGACAGGACGGCCTCATTGCTGCCGATCGGAGTCCGGAGCTTCTTTCGCCTCGGCTGTCAGTCTGATTCACCTCGCTCCCTAGAAACGGGGTTGTAGGAAGCGGAAGAATGTTTTGAGCGTATCGTCAGCAATCCGGAAGCTATCCACAACGGCGTTCGAGGAAGGTGGGCTGGAATAAGCCACCGGCGTGCTGAAAGCGCTAGTTGCCATCGAACGAGGTAGGTGGAAGCCCCGACACGAATCAGTTGGGGCTGGTGTCGGTTCGTTTTTTTAGGATCGGGCGGTCGTTGGTTGGGGGAGCTTGGGGGGCGGCTGCGCCTGGCGGTGCACCCGCGGCTGGAGCGGCGGCGGAGATGCCAGCTTCGGTGTAGGGCTTTTTCAAGAGCTGCTCGGCGACTTGTTGGGCACCACCGGTATCGTCGTTGGTTTGCTTGGCTTTGCTGTATTCGTTGACGGCGCGGGCGCGCTGGCCGAGCAGGTCGAAGATTTTGCCGAGATAGAGATGGCTCCAGACTTCGGTCCACTTCTCGGAGGGTTCAGGAACGGTTTGCAGCGAATCGCGAAACGCGTTCGCGGCCGCCTGATAATTCTTTTGATAGAAGAAGGCTTCGCCCATGCGGAAATTGGCGAGTGGGCGATTGGGTTGAATCGAGAGTGCGCGCTGGTATTGACCGATGGCGTCGTAGTAGCGCCCAGCCTCGGCAAGTTCTTCGCCGCGCGCGATGGCGGCGCGGGCGCGCAGCGTGGAGCTACCCTTTAGGACGATATTGTTGGGATCGATCTTGATACCGCCGGGCTTGGGACGGCCAAAGGTTTCGACGGTGAATTCGGATTCCGTGCCGACGACTTCGACGGTCTTGTTTTCGGGATTGCCTTCCGTGTCGATGCGCAGGTCGACCGGCATGTGAAAGGTGTCGAGAGGCTGCTTAATCTTGCCGACGACACGAAAACCTTTGTGTGTACGGTAGATAACATATTCGATGGTGAAGTCCGGAACACCGGTGGAATTGAGCCACTGCGCGAAGAAGCTGTGCAGGTCCGGAGGCGGCTGGCCGGCTTTGGCGGAAGCCTGCGCGTGCTGCTCGGCGAGAGCTTCGAAGTTCTCGATGGTGGCGCTGCCCTCGGCATATTTGACGTAGAAATCGTGCAACAGGGATTTGAAGGCGACGTCGCCCATTTGCGCGCGCACCATGTGGAAGATCATGGCGCCTTTGTTCATGACTACAGAGCGATAATCCGGAGAGTAGGGCGCTAGCCGCGCGGCTTGTGCGATTGGCGCGGCTTCTTCGTACATTAGCGCGCCGACGGCGAATTCATCGACGGCTTTTAGTCCGGCTTCCTTGCCGGCATTCTGCTCGGCGTAAAGAGCTTCGGAGTAGCGCGCAAGACCGTCGCTGATCCACACATCGCCACGCGAGGCTGGGAGTACGGCATTACCCCACCATTGCGAGGCTACCAAGCGCGCGATGGTGCGGTCGGAGGCTCTGGGATCCCAGACGCGTTTGCTCAGGAGCAGAAGGCCGGGGCCGGCGAAATCGCGCAGGGTGCCGTCGGGGAGCTGCGCCACGGTGAACTCCGGCCGAGGCAAGGGGCCGAACATATCCGAGAACGCGACGGTGGAACGCGCCACGCTATCGGCAAACTTCTGCGCATCGCCGCTTGCTTCGCGGGGAGCGTAGACGTTTACATTGATGCCTTCCGCCTGCTTGGGATTGAGCTGCAGATTGCCGGCGACGAACGTGCCATGAGGGGCGAGCGTATCGCACTGGAAGGTGTAGACAAGGCGATTGCCTTCAACAGTATTTTTACCGGGAGTCGGCGTGGGAGCACCGGCTTTGCCCGTGCCGGCTACCGCGAAAGCTTCGGGAACATTAAGGCGAAACGTGGCGGTGTAGCGATTCGAGGGATAGTTGGTGAGCGGAAACCAGCGAGCGGGCAGAAGCAGGAACGCGCCATCGCGATTGATGGCCGCAGCACGCACGCCTGGTACGGGGCTGTTTTCTTCGTTGGCGAGAGGCCCGGCGTACGTGAAGGTCAAAGAAACTTTGGCGCCCGTGGCCACGGGGGAGGGAAGGTTGACGATCAGGTTCAGCGGATTTTGCGTGTCGCGCTCAAAACCAAGTGTCTTGCCTTCCGCGGACTTCACGTCGGTTACGTTGAGATTGGGATGCAGCTCGACTCGGATGGCGCTGGAAACGTCTCTGGCTTTGAAATCGACTTTGGCCACGGCGGAAAGAGATTGCGTGATGGGATCGAGCGTGGCGAAGACGTCGTAATGGTCGGCCAGGAAGGCCGGTGGGGTAGGACCTTGGGCCATGACAGGCGCGGCGGAGCCGCCGAGCAGAAGGGCTGTTATGAGGAAGACGGGTTTCATTCTTTTGCTGTGGGTCATCGGACCCCTTTCGTTTTGATTCAGCGCCTGCGTGCTTGGCTCAACATTCTTCGACGGGTGATCGGTCGGCGCCAAGACAGGCGCTTTCAAAGCTAAGGCGAATAGGACGCGCTAAAGGGCGCTCCTACAACTGGGTGGCTCGACTCAAGCCCTACTCTGACGAAATACCAAAACCCCGGTTCCGGGAAGCCTCGACGAATGCAGGCGATCGTGCCCTATATAGGATAGCAGAGACCTCACCGGGCGTTGCCACGCGGGGCGGCGACTTGGCCGTGGTGGGCGCCGAGTAGCTGGAGGATGGCATCGGCGGCGCGGTCTACGGCACCGGGGGGACCGAGGCGCTGGCGGACTTCGGCGAGGTCACGGCGGAGAGCTTCGCGGGCGCTCTGGTCGTTCAGTAAACGAAGGATCTCGGCGGCTACGCGGTCGGGGGTGAAATCGTTTTGGATGAGCTCGGGGACGGCGCGCTTCCCGGCGATTAGATTGACCATGCTGAAGAAGGGTGTGCGTACCAGAGGCTTGGCGAGAGCGGCGGTGAGGGGCGTTACGCGATAGACGACGACCATGGGGACGTCGAGGAGGGCGGCTTCTATCGTAGCGGTGCCGCTAGAGACGATGGCGGCGTCGGCGGCGGCGAGGGCGTTGTAGGTTTCTCCGACCACGATTTTCAGCGGGAGCTCTGCGGGCCAGCCTTCGCGGAGTGCGGCAAGGTTGCGCCCTGGCGCGGCGGCGAGGACGAATTGCGCTTGCGATTGGCGGTGGATGCGCTGGCAAGCGTCGCGCAGGATTGGGAGATGCTGACGCAGTTCTGCTGAGCGGCTGCCAGGGAGGATGGTGACGAGCTTCTTCTGCGGGTCGAGACCTTGCTCGCGGAAAAACGCATTGCGATCGAGCGAGGCGTGAACAGCGCCGACCAGCGGGTGGCCGATGAATTTCACGGGGACTCCAGCATCGCCGTAGAATTTTTCTTCAAATGGGAAAATGCACAGGGCTTGCGCGAAGCGGCGGCGTACTACACGTACGCGCCAGGGGCGCCAGGCCCAGAATTGGGGGCAGATGTAGTAAATGTTTTTAATGCCACGGCGCTTGAGTTTTCGCGCGAGGCGGAGGTGGAAGCCGGGGAAATCGGTGAGGATGGCGAAGGCGGGTTTGCGGCGGTCGGCTTGGGCGACGAGACGGCGCATGGCGCGCACGAGAGAAGGAAGATGGCTGAGGATTTCGGTGATGCCTACGACGGAGACTTCGGAATAGTCGGTGACGATGTCGACGCCGGCGGCGCGCATTTGCGGGCCGCCCATGCCGAAGATCTCGACATTAGCGCGTTGCTTTAGTGCGGCGGCGAGGCACGCGGCGTACATATCTCCGCTGGCTTCACCGGCGGAGAGTAGAAGAGAGATGGGCGGCATGCGGCAGGGAAGCGCTCAGTCGCTGGTGGGAAGAGGCAAAGGGAGCGGCGAACCTTGCTGCGGTCGGTCGGCTTCGTCTGGCAGGTGCAGCTCTTGCTCTTTGTACTGGAGCTGGTAGAGGCGGTAGTAGATGCCGCGTTGAGCGAGCAACTCCTGATGCGCGCCTTGCTCGCGGAGGCGGCCTTTGTGGAAGACGAGGATGCGGTCGGCGTGCTGAATGGTGCTGAGACGATGTGCGATGACTAGAGCGGTGCGGCCGCTGAGGAGGCGGTCCAGGGCGCCGCGGATTTGCAGCTCGGTCTTGGTGTCCACGCTGGAGGTGGCTTCGTCGAGGATGAGGAAGCGCGGATTGTGCGCGAGGGCGCGGGCGAAGTTGATGAGCTGGCGTTGGCCTACGGAGAGAGTAGAGCCGCGCTCGTTGACGCTGGCGCCGACGCCTTCGGGGAGCGACTCGATGAAATCGGCGAGACCGATTTCGCAAATGGCGTTTTGGACGGTGGAGCGGTCGATGTCCGGAGTGCCGAGACGAACGTTGGATTCGATGGTGCCGCTGAAGAGAAAGGGATCCTGGAGGACTATGCCGAATTGGCGACGCAGATCTTGCAGATTGATTTTGCGGATGTCGACGCCGTCGAGCAGGATTTGGCCGCGCTGAATATCGTAGAAGCGGAGGAGAAGAGAGATGAGCGTGGTCTTGCCTGCACCGGTGTGGCCGACGATGGCGAGGGTTTGGCCCGGTTCAACGCGGAAGGAGACGTCGCGAAGCACCCAATCGTCTTCGCCGGGATTGGGAATGGGGCGATAGCTGAACCAGACATTGCGAAATTCGATTTCGCCGCGGGGATTTTGCAGGCGAATGGCATCTGGGGGCGAGGAGACCGTGGCCTTCTCGTCGAGCAGCTTGAAGATGCGTTCGGAGGCGGCCATTGCGGATTGCAGAATGTTGAATTTTTCGCTGAGGTCCTGGATGGGGCGGAAGAAGCGCGTGGCGTACATGGTGAAGGCGGTGAGTTTGCCGAGGGTGAGCGTTCCAGCGAGAACGCGATTACCGCCCGCCCAGTAGATGAGGGCGATGGCCGCGACGCTCAAGATTTCAACAGCGGGATAGAAGAGAGCGTAGGAGAGAATGGCGGAACGCCACGCGAGCATATTTTCTTGATTGCGCTTGCCGAATTCAGCGCGGGCTTTTTGCTCGCGATTGAAGATCTGCACGATGCTCATGCCGGAAATGTATTCCTGCAGGAACGAGTTGATTCTGGCGATGGCAGTGCGGATATGGCGATTGGCGTCGCGCACGTAGTGCCGGAAGACAAAGGTGACGACGAGGATGCAGGGAAGAACGGAGAGTGCGTCGAGGGCGAGGCGCGCGTCCAGCCAGAAAAGCAGGCCGGCCATGACCGCGAGGAGAAAGAAATCGTTGATCATGGTGATGACGCCGGCGGCGAAGAGGTCGTTGAGGGCGTCGACGTCAGTGGTAACGCGCGTGACCAGGCGGCCGACCGGGTTGCGGTCGAAGTAGCTCATCGGCAGGCGCTGCAGGTGGCTGAAGATTTCGGTGCGCATGTCGTACATGGTTTGCTGGCCGACACGCTGCATGATGCGGATTTGGATGTATTGCGCGACGAAGTCGAAAATCAGGACGAGCAGATATAGCACGCTGAGTACGGCGATGCCTTGCCAGGCGCGAGACTCGGGCAGCATGCCTTTGAGAGCGGGCGAGAAGTAGCGATCGATTGCGACCTGGAAAACGCCCGGCGGCGCGAGTTCTAGCGGCGTAACAATGGCGACCAGCGCCATGGCGAGCACGACGCGCCATTTGTATGGCCGCATATATTGCAGCAAGCGGCGCATCAGGCGCGCGTCGTAGGCTTTACCGAGTGCTTCTTCTTCGTGCACGTTGCTCATGCTCGTTCAAGCTCTTCTTCCAGCAATTGCTTTTGGTACAAATCCGCGTAGTAGCCGCCGCGTGCGAGAAGTTCGTCATGCGTGCCGCGCTCGATGATGCGGCCGTCGCGGAGGACGACGATTTGGTCGGCATCCTGCACGGTGGAGGTGCGGTGCGAAATCAAAATCGTGGTGCGGCCATGCATCATGCCGCGGAGGCGCGTGAGAATGCGCTCTTCGGTTTGTGTATCGACGCTGGAGAGGGAGTCGTCGAGGATGAGGATGCGCGGGTCGCGGATGACGGCGCGGGCGATGGCGGTGCGCTGCTTTTGTCCACCAGAGAGGGTGATGCCGCGCTCACCGACGACAGTGTCGTATTTGTTGGCAAAGCCTTCGACGTCGGAATCGAGGCTGGCGATTTCGGCAGCTTGCCGGACTTGATTGAGATCATAGTTGGGCAGGCCGAACGCGATGTTCCCGCCGACGGTTTCGCCGAAGAGATACGTGTCTTGCGGGACGTAGCCGATGGAGCGGCGCAGCGCGTCCAGCGGCCATTCGCGGATAGGCCGGCCGTCGATGAAGACTTCGCCTTCGGGAGCTTCCCAGAGGCGAGCGACGAGTGCGGCGAGCGTAGTCTTGCCGCTGCCGGTTGGGCCAACGATGGCGAGCGTGGAGCCGGCGGGGATTTTGAGATTGATGTCGCGGAGGACGGGATGCGCCCCGTGGCCGCCATTGGAGGCCGCGGCTGCAGCCGCGCCGTTGCCAGAGATGTTGGTGGGAAAGGTGAAGGTGAGGTTGCGAAATTCGACTTCCCCAGCGATGGGGGCGTTACCGGTGACGGCAGCGTTACGGTCGTCAATTTGCGGTTGTGCGCGGAGGATGTAATTCAGGCGGCCCATGGAGGCGGCGCCGCGCTGGAAAATGTTGGTGACCCAGCCGAGAGCGATCATGGGCCAGACAAGAAGGCCGAGATAACTATAGAAGGCGATGAGGGCACCGAGCGAAATTTGGCCGCGAAGAAGTTGGTGGCCGCCTTGCCAGAGCACGATAAGAAAAGAAAAACCGATGAGCGCCTGGAGCGAAGGCATGAACATGCTCCAGGTGCGGATGAGCTTGATGTTGCGGGCGACGTATTCGCGGTTGGGCTCGTCGAAGCCGCGGATTTCGGCTTCTTCCTGGGCGTAGGCGCGGATCACGCGGACGCCGGAGAGATTTTCCTGGACTTTGGCGGAAAGCGTGGCGAGCGAGGCTTGAATCGTTTCGTAGAGGTCGTGGATGACTTTGCCGAAGTGGCGGACGGCGACGGCAACGATCGGCACCGGCAACAAAACCCAAAGCGTAAGCGAAGGAGAAAGGCGGCCCATGATGATGACGGCAAGAATCATGGTCACGAGCGTTTGACCGGTGTACATGATGCCGGGGCCCAGGACCATGCGGACGTTGTTGAGGTCGTTGGTGGCGCGCGACATCAACTCGCCGGTGCGATTGCGGACGTAGAACTCAGGCTCCATGAGGAGCAAGCGATCGAGGAGACCGGCGCGGAGGTCGAATTCGATGTCGCGAGAGACGCCGATGAGCACCCAGCGCGTGACGAAGGACATCAAGCCTTTGAGCAGGACGCAGACAATCAGGATGAGGCAGTAGATGCCCAGAGCATGGCGGCTGTGCGGTGCGTAGAACGGAATGCGGCTCAGCCAGTCGCCTGCGAGCGCTTTTGCGTGCGTGTTGCTTTCAAATGGGCGCGGGCTGCCGGCGAGAATGTCGGTCATCACGCCGGTGGCGAGAGGAATGATGTTGCCAATAATGCTGGTCAGGGCGAGAGCGATTAGGCCGAAGGCGATCGCCGGCCGGTAATGAGCAAGATACGGTGCGAGGCCGAGCAGATTTCTCAAGGCCGAATTGTGCTTCGGCGCTGGCTGCGATTTCTTGGCAGCGGCGGTGCCTTGCCCGGGTTTGCTGCCATTGCTCATCGCAAAGTCGATCTCGCTGTATTCAGGGACGGGGACTCGTTGAGAAAATGCTCATACGAGCGGTCGAGCGACTGGTAGCGTTTATGGTCAGGGTTCCAGCGGACGCCAATGGGGAGCGTATGCGTGTCGACCGCGCCTTTCAAAGGCGTGAAGTACAAGGCCAGACCTTTTTCGGGATCCCGCTCGTAGGCCAAGCGCCAGCCGGTGACGCCGCCGATCGGTGTACCTGGCAGAAAACCTTTTTGATTCTTCAGGTGTTCGTCGCAACGCAAGATTTCCATCCATTGGCCGTTTTCATTTTCCGCCAGCACTGCGCGGGTAACGATGGTGCCGGGCAGATCATTTTTCGGTGTCTTGGGGACAACGTTGGCGGCGAGAAATTCTTGCTTGCCGTTTTTCGCTAGATCTCCGAAGAGCAGCACTGTTGTCTCTTTGCCGAGCAGCGAGTCTGCCGCGGACTGAATGTCATCGGGAACGGTTGGCGCGGACGGCTTTGCTTCGGCCGCGGGCTTTTCGGGAGTCGAGTTTCCGCAGCCGGCCAGAAAGCACGCAGCCAGAAAACCCGGCGCTAGGTTCCGAGACCAGTTGCGGCGAAGGGGCACACGATTCTTGCTGATTTCACTCCCCGTCCCTGATGGTAAGGACGGCCTGGCTGCGGGCTCGTTAGCAGGCGAGAGGAAATGGCTGCGAGTGAGATTTTCCATTGTAGAAGGCTCACTACTCCTTTTTTCTGGTAACCGGTAAGTGAAGACGTAATTCCACAATTTTAGCCGTTACCCGCTCTCCGCGGAAGGTCTCATCCGCTCAAGTTGCTTGTATTATGAGGTGACGTTCCGGCGCTCGCCGAAACCCCAGATTAACGCCGCGCGAGGATGGCGTCCAGCCGTGCCTCGAAATTTTCTTCTCCCTCCGAGGACAGTTCGCTCCGCTCGACCGGAAGCGCGGCCTCAATGGCCTCCACCCAGTTAAACAGTTGTTGGATGTTCTCGCGGGTCTTTGCGTGATATTCCTTGAGGTTGCCGCTGGCAGACATCCACTGGCGGAACGTGTGCTCGAGGGGATGGTCTGACGAGCCGAACGGATTGGAAGCGGCGCCCGGCGCCAGCAGGCCTCCGTGGCCGGTAAAGTAATGCTCGAATCCCAGGTCGGCCGCGAAATGACCGGCGCTAGCGGTGACGCCGTCGTCGTAAAGAGGGCCGTGGCAGATGAGCGTTAACGGCTGCGGGTCGCGGCGCCACTTCAGCGTTTCCATGTCGAAGACCCACAGGTCCCAGTTCGCGCCGACGAAGTACGCGGTGTCTGGATTCAGGTGTTGCACGGCGAGTGCGCCAATTTCGGGAGGGCCGTAGCCTTGATCGCGGAGGTCCCACTCGGCGACCGGGATC
>DATBYP010000068.1:0-2463 GCA_036513675.1 Candidatus Acidiferrum sp. | reverse complement strand
CAGCGAAATCGCTTACGCGAATACGCTGCCGCGAGGAAGTAGACGAACGGAATCGTGAGAATGGACATCCAGCGCCATGGGAACTGCACGAAGCGCAATTTCGGGAGCAATTGCCAGATCGCAAAGGTAGGACGCAGCATCAGCGCCGCCGCAACCACGGCCAAGAGCAGGAGGGTGCTCCAAAGCTGGCGCTGGACTCGGGTTTCGTGTGATTGGTTGAGATTTCTTCGGGCGGTGACGGCGGCGATTCCGGTGAAGACGATCATGGCGACGGCGATTGTGGAAGCGATGTAGTTGAAAAATGTGTGCTCGGGGTCGTTGGTGATGGTGTAGAGGAAATTTTCGGAGGGAAGCAGGCCAGGCGAGAGGGCTTGCGCGATGTTGACCCAGCGCTGCTCGTAGGCGGCGGGCACGATGTAGAAGGCGGCAAGGCCAAAACCGAGCGCCAAGCCGGCTGTGCCGCGGAGCAAAGGTATCCATGACCTGCGGACCGGAGCCGCCCATGCGAGTAAGAGTGTGACGGAATATGTGGCCATGACGCCGGCAGGGGCGTTGGACAGCCAAACTGCTGCAAAGACGGCGGAAAAGAAGGCCAGCGTGCGCGACCACGATTGGCTTTGAACGTCTAGGACGCCGGCGAGCCGCAAAGCAGCAAGAAAGAGTAGCGGGAAGAATGCGGAGGCCAGCAGCTCCGCGTAATCGCTGCGGAAATAAATCATGAGCAGGGCGTTGGGGTTTGCCGTGTAGCAAACTACGGCAAACAGAGCGGCGCTTCGCGGGAGAAGGCTGCGCGCGAACGCAAATGCCGACACTCCTGCGAAAGTCTGCACCAAAACGATGAAGGCCACCGGCACATAATCCCATGGAACCAAGAAGCTCAATGCGGGACCGAGCAGCCAGGAGAGCGGCGGATAAAAGATAAAGCGCGGCTCGCCAAAGCCGTGGTTGGCCCACTCTGTCCACCGCGGGTACAGGATGCCCTGCTTCCATTGGGCAGCAGCGTCAAGCCACGACGTTGCGTGAAACTCGAAATCGTGGCCGGAGGCGGTACCGCGCCAAAAAAACGGCGCCGCGATCAGCAAGGAAATGCAGAAAGAAAGAATGAGCGCGGGCAGCCAGCCGCCAGAAGAGGGAGCGGCGGCGTGATTTTTGGGAAGCTCGAGGGGCGAGTTCATTCAGCGCTGCGGCGCGCTTCGGTCATTTCGATAGATCACGCCCTCTTTCATTACGAAGAATACCTTTTCCGTTTGGCGGATATTTTCGAGGGGATCGCCGGGGACGGCCACTATGTCTGCGAGCTTGCCGGCGTCCAGCGTGCCGATTTTGTCTTGCAGGCCGAGGAGTTCGGCGTCGGGGAGGGCAGCGGAGCGCAGGGCATCGACGGGCTTCATGCCGAGATCGACCATCAAGTGAAACTCCTCGGCATTGCGGCCATGCTGATATACCGCAGCGTCAGTGCCGAAGCCGATCTTCACACCTTTCGCCACGGCGTGCTGGAACATTTGCGAGCGCGCAGCCAGGGCTGCGCGGGCTTTCGCGGCAATCGCGGGAGGCAAGTACAAGCCCTTGTCCATTTTTTCGCGCAGGCTCTCGCCGGCGATGAGAGTGGGCACGAGATAGGTGCCACGCTGCTTCATCATGTCGAGGGTGTCGTCTTCCATAAACGAGCCGTGCTCAATGGAATCGATGCCCGCGCGAACGGCGCGCTTGGCGCCTTCGTTTCCGTGCGCGTGCGCGGCGGTCTTGCGCCGCAGTGCATGCGCTTCATCGACGATGGCGTTCAACTCTTCCTGGGTGAGCTGCGGCGTGTCGACATCGTCGGTGAGGGAAAGAACGCCCCCGGTGGCGCATACCTTGATCATGTCCGCGCCGTATTTATGGTCGAGGCGCACGGCGTAACGCGCCTGGTCGGGTCCATTAATTACGCCGTCGAGGGGATCGCTCTCTCTACCGAAAAGTCCTTGGCGGAAACCGCCTTCGTGATCGCAATGTCCGCCCGTCGAGCCGAGCGCGTGCACGGTTACGAGCATGCGTGGCCCAGGCACGACGCCGTCGCGAATGGCATTGCGCAAACCAACATCGAGATAGTCGCTGGAGCCGACGTCTCGCACGGTGGTGAAGCCGGCCATGAGGGTTACGCGTGCGTTCGCGCTGGTGTCCAGCGCTTGTTCGGCGATGGTTTTCTGCAAGCGGTCGAGCGTGCTCTGCTTCCAATCGTCGGAAAACATCATGGTGAGATGCGTGTGTGCGTCGATAAAGCCGGGGAGAAGAGTGGCGTCTCCCAGATCGATTGTTTCGGCGCCGGAAGGGATGGTGGCCTTGGCGCCCACACCGGCGATTTTGCCGTCAATGACAACGACGAGGCCGGGAGTTGACAGAGCGTTGCCCTTGCCATCGAACATTCGCGCGGCTTTCAGCACATATGTCTTGAGGGGCTTCGGCGTCTGCGCGAAAGCGGGCAAC
>DATBYP010000067.1:0-3940 GCA_036513675.1 Candidatus Acidiferrum sp. | reverse complement strand
TCGATCTAAAGACGCACAAGATCTTTCTGCCCACCGCCGAGTTCGAACCGCCAGCACCTGGCGAACGTCGCGGCAAAATGAAGCCTGGCTCCTTCGCCATACTTGTCGTCGGCAAATAGCGAATTTTGGATCTCGATCGTTCGGCTCTTAGAGCGCCCAAATAAAAGCCGTCCCGGTGAACTGTTCACCGGGACGGCTTTTGTGTGCTCTGGCTGGGATTTGGCGGGGAATTCGTGGCGCTTGTTTCTGCGCTTTAAACCTGTTTACTTCACCACACCCATATTGTGGACGCCGGCACCAATCGAAAATCCCGAACCCGCCACCTGCGGCAGCCACCACATCCGGCGAACCCAGCGATTCTCGCTGACCATCATGCGCTTGCCTAGCAAATCCATTACGGCGGGGCTGACCTGAGTGGCGACATACAGCGCATTGGAATGCGCGAAGGGCCGCAGCAGCGGATTGCCTTCCGTTCCGTAGTTCCCGGAGAGCGCACGCCGCGTCGAATAAGCGTCAAACGCCGCAGCGCCATGGCCGGTTACCGTCAGGGTGTACCACGCGAAACGCTGCTCGCGAGTCTCGCGCGGCCGCGTGTACGCCTGCTTCACGGGCTGAATCGCCAGTGCTACACGGGGCGGCTGCACCGCTTCCGCGCCCGCCACGCTGGCGGTAACGTTGGAACTTACACCGTCGACTTCCGCAATGATTTTCGCCTTCGGGGTGGGCATCGACGGCAAGCTTCTCGCGCCGACGACGTCCTTGCTGGCCTCGGCACTCACCTCGACAGGAGCATTTGCCAGCGACCTTGCGAGCTCGCCACTCTGCGGAATCGCGCTCAGAAGAATGATAGTTGCCAACAGCATGGTTCACCTCAGTGGTTGCGAGAGCAACTAAATCCCCATTCGCAACTGAGGTAACTTTACTGCCCAAAAGGGCAGGTGGCACTGGCCCATTGGTCACATTCGGTTTAGTACCTCGCTTTGGGGCTTCCGTTTGCCGTTTTTCAAACTTGGGTACTAGGAGTTCCAGAAAAGTTTTACCGCTTCTCGGCACGTTCTTACCCTCAGTATTCGCAGGCTCTAGGGCTCGAGGCACCTACCAAGCTTGCGGCGGCCCACCTAAAGGTGGCCGCTACGATTTGCCGCTCTGCTATAATCCCGCGCATCGATCCCTCGCCAGGGGTTTTAGTGCCGGCGGCGGTCGCAATTACTCGAAGAATGTCGCCCAACGAATCGTCCTCGGCCAAACGCGCTCCCGTTCCCACGCGGGGACCGCAAGCTCCCCGTTTCATCGTCATCGAAGGTCCGTTGCGCGTCGGCAAGAGCACCCTCGCTAAGATCCTCGCCGAGCGCTTGCACGCCCGCCGCGTGTACGATTGCGAAGACAACCCCTTCCTCGCCGAGTTTTACAAGGAAAAGCCGGGCTCTGCTTTACGCGCGCAGATGTATTTCCTGATGGAGCGGCAAAAGCGGCTTCGCGAGGCGCTAGCGATCGAGGCGCCGGGGCCGGTCATCTCGGATTTCCTGATGGAGAAGGACCGCATCTTCGCGAATCTCAATCTCGATGACGAAGAATTGAAGCTCTACGAGCGCTACTACGAGGCGCTGGCGGCCGAGCTTCCCGCGCCCGATCTGCTCATCTACCTCCAAGCCAAGCCCGAAGTGCTGCGCGTGCGCATCGCCAAAAAGGCGTCCCGCGAAGAAACACAAATCTCCCTCGAGTACATCGAGGAAGTCGCCCGCGCGTACGAACATTTCTTTTTCCGGTACGCGGCCTCCGACCTCCTGGTGATCAACACCTCCGAAATCGACTTCGTAGAACGCAGCGCCGATTTGCAGCAACTCCTGCGCCGCCTTCAAGACCCCGTCAAGGGCACGCAGTATTT
Source organism: Candidatus Acidiferrum sp. (assembly GCA_036513675.1). Classification (GTDB taxonomy): domain Bacteria; phylum Acidobacteriota; class Terriglobia; order Acidiferrales; family UBA7541; genus Acidiferrum. Next base: position 2,055 of record DATBYP010000067.1, on the reverse strand, counting down.
CCTTCCCCTCGGCCCCTCCGAATAGTAGAGCCGAGAGCCCTGCTTCCTGCCTGCAGATTGTTTTTTCCGCGGTGCTGCACATCCCCGGCACACTCTGTGCTAAATTCCAGGCTTTCCTGGTTGGAGGAGGCTTGCCATGAAATACCTCTCACTTGTTCTTCTGCTGCTCGCGGCACAGGTTGCTTCGGCGCAAGACTGGGCCAAAGCCAAGCTGGAAAAATCGCCGCGGCATCGCGAATGGGTCAACGTCAAACACGATACCCGCTCGGTGGAGACATTCGTCGTCTATCCGGAGTCGAAGGCCAAGACGCCCGTGGTGCTGGTGATCCACGAAATCTTTGGCATGACGGACTGGGTGCAGGATCTCGCCGACCAGATCGCCGAAGCCGGCTACATCGCGGTTGCCCCCGATCTGCTCTCCGGCATGGGACCAAACGGCGGCCGCAGTTTCGATTTTCCCCAGGGCAAAGCCACCGAAGCGGTGAGCCATCTGAATCCTGACCAGGTCACCGCAGATCTCAACGCCGTGGCGGGCTATGGACAGAAGCTGCCCGCGAGCAACGGCAAACTTTTCGTCGTGGGATTCTGCTGGGGTGGCGGACAGAGCTTTCGCTTTGCCACCAATCGCGGCGACTTGGCTGCCGCGTTCGTGTTCTATGGGCCGCCGCCTGAAAAGGAAACAATAACGCGCATTGCCGCCCCGGTGTACGGCTTCTACGCGGGGGAAGACGCGCGCATTGACGCAACTCTTCCGGAAACAATTCAAAACATGAAAGCCGCCGGCAAAACATTCGAGCCGGTCACGTACGAAGGCGCCGGCCACGGTTTTATGCGCGCGGGAGAAGCGCCGGACACGAACGAAGCGAACCGCAGAGCCCGCACGGAAGCCTGGGTGCGCTGGAAATCGCTCCTCGCAAAATAAACGCGTAAGGACGCAGCCCGCCTGGCACAAAGCCGAACGCTGCGCCCGAACTGGCCGGGAAGTAAACAAAGGACGCTGATTCAGAGTTTATGCTTTACGCAGGCACATCGGGATGGGCGTATCCAAGCTGGAAGCCCGGCTTCTATCCGGCGAAGCTCGCCTCTGCGAAATTCCTGAATCACTATGCGACGCGCCTGAACACGGTGGAGGTTAACTACACGTTCCGCCGGTTCCCGACGGAAAAATTGCTGCGTGGCTGGATCGAGGCCACACCCACGAATTTCCAATTCGCCATCAAGGCGCACCAGAAAATCACGCATGTCGCCAGGCTGCGCGAGGTGGCGGATTTTACTTCGGATTTTCTCCGTTCGCTGCAGCCGCTCGATGAAGAGAAGAAACTAGGTCCAGTCCTATTTCAATTGCCGCCGTTCTTGAAATGCGATGTCGCTTTGCTGAGCGATTTCCTGGCCGGGCTGCCAAGATCACTGCGCGCCGCCTTTGAGTTTCGGCACGATTCGTGGTTCAGCGAAGAAGTTTATAGCGCGTTGCGCTCCGCAAATGCCGCGCTGTGCAACGCCGAGAGCGAAAAGCTCGAAACGCCGGATGTGCAGACCGCTGACTTCGCCTATTTGCGTCTGCGGAAGGAGGAGTATTCAGCGAAAGAACGCAAAGCGCTCGAACAAAGAATCGCGCGGCTCGGCGCCAGGGGCGACCTCTACATCTATTTCAAGCACGAGGACACGCCGGAAGGCGCTGTGCACGCAGAAAGCGTGCTGTCGGCAGCTAAGGAATAAGAAAAATTGGTGCCCGAAAGAGGACTCGAACCTCCACGACCTTGCGATCACTAGAACCTGAATCTAGCGCGTCTGCCAGTTCCGCCATTCGGGCACTTATGCGGTGTGTTGAGCCGGCTCGAGCCGAGCCAGCCAGCACTGCGAGGCAAATTAATTTTGCCCGCCGCAGCGGCCTTTGTCAACGAATGACGATTTGCCTGTCAAACCTCTTTTAAAATGTCCCCTGGTTTACCTCGATAAGAATGTCCCTTTGATGTAGATCGGAAGATGGCTCCGGGAAGGGTGCTGGAGTGCAGCTGGGCGCCGCGTTTTTTGCGGCGCCGGGCGGAACGCAAGCCC
>DATBYP010000066.1:0-8098 GCA_036513675.1 Candidatus Acidiferrum sp. | reverse complement strand
GAGACGCCCATACCAGGACTTGACTGTAGTGGCGAGGGATGGCGGGTGTCAACTTGTCGGTGGGGTTTGTTGCTCAGATGCCACAGGGTATGAGCCTCCGTAGAATGCCCCACACTGACTGCCGGAAAAGCGTGATGGGCTTGCATCCGAGCGTAACGTCCGAGGCTGAATTCGACAACCAAGGCGGCATCTTTGCGGGAAAACCTTCTTTGTCGGCTATACATCGTACTCGTAGGAACAGAACTAGCTCCACCTGCAATCAGCGGGTGTATACTCAAAGCAGGCCAATCGGGAAGGCGGACATCATGAAAGAAACTCTAGGCAAGGCGCTGAGACTGGGAGTTCTTGCTACTTTCGCGGGTGGCACCGTATTGGCCCAAAGCCCTCCGCCGGCGCCCGACCCGGCAAAGTCCCAGCCTGCGTCTGAGCAGAAGCAGGCTGGGCAGGAACAGCCCGTTGAGCAGAAGGATACGGTCAATCCCAAAAATTCCAAGGAAGATGTCGAGGCCATCGGGAATCGCGGCGTCGGCAAAGGCATCAACCTGTATTCGCTTGAGCGCGAAATTGGGCTGGGCAAGGGGCTGGCGCAGGAAGTCGAGCGCTCCTCCAAGCTGATCGATGACCCAGTGGTAACCGAGTACGTGAATCGCGTGGGGCAGAACTTGGTACGTAACTCCGATGCGCGCGTGCCGTTTACGATCAAGGTGATCGATTCCGACGAAGTGAATGCATTTGCGCTGCCGGGCGGATTTTTCTATGTGAATAGCGGATTGATTTTGCGGGCGCAGGAAGAGTCTGAATTGGCCGGCGTTATGGCGCACGAGATTTCGCATGTGACCGCACGACACGGTACGCGGAACGCCACTAAGGGCGAGTTAATGCAGTTTGCTACGATTCCGCTGATGCTACTGGGTCCGGTGGGATGGGCGGGATACGGAATCTACGAAGGCTTGAACATCGCGATTCCGCTGACGTATTTGAAATTCAATCGGGATGCCGAGCGCGAAGCAGACTTCCTTGGCCTGCAATATATGTACAAAGCCGGCTACGACCCGAACGCCTACGTGACATTCTTCGAGCGTATTCAGGCCGATGAGAAGCGCCGCCCGGGTACGATTCCAAAGGTATTCTCCACGCACCCGCCAACTCCGGAGCGCATCGAAAATGCACAAAAGGAAATCGCGCGCATTCTGCCTGCGCGTCCCGAGTACATCGTAACCACGTCCGAGTTTGATTCGGTCAAGGGGCGCCTGCGCGGCATTATGTTCGCGCGCAAAGTGCAAGACAACGCACCGGGTAAGCCCACGCTGCGCACCCGCACGGAACAAACCGACAAACAGAAGGGCGCCGGCAACGATCCCAATTCCACGGATGACGATCGGCCGACGCTGAAGCGTCGCCCGGATTCCCCGCTCGTTAACTAACTTCGGTGCAGGCGCGAGGCTTTTGGCCCGCTAGCTCGAATCATTGCAGATGAATTCCTTAGAGTTTGAATGATCCAGGAAACAAAAGGTCTTACCTCGTTCTGATGCGGCAGTACTAGCCGGGTACCATTGAGGTTGTCCGCGCGAGATTGATATTCTGAAGTCTCCACAACCCACCCTCAACCCTATATGTGTCTCCAAAACGAGGCAGCGAGCAATGGATGCCGAAAAACTTCGCATCGCCCGGGACAAGCTCACACGCGTGTTCCGCTATCTGGAAGCACTGAACCAGCACCGCAATCCCGCGAAACGCCAGATTCACGAACAGCCTTGGAGTTTCTGGCTGCGCGATCTTCCCGATCATCCCGCCGTTCAACGACGCGCCGCGAAGGCTAGCTCTCCGAAGACAAAGGATGGGAACAGCCAGGGTACGGAAGACGGCGGAGCGAGCTTCGTTCTGAAGGTGCAGCGGCCACGTTTGACGCGCGCGCCCGAACCGCCCGAGGAGATTGCCGCATGGCTGGGAGATGGGTGGGACGACCCTTCGAAAGCGTTTGCTGTTGAGGGAACTCTGGAAGATTCCGAGAACAGCGCGGAGTCGAGCGCGGTAAAGTTCGCAGACGATCCGGCTAGGACCGCGAGCCTGGAGCGCTGGAAACTTCTGCGCGATGAGTGGGCGAAAACCGAAAAGCCTGCTCGCGCGGCGATGAAAATCTTCGAAACATTTTATGCGCTCTATGGCCGCATCGATCGCGAAGCGGAACGCGTGGAGCTCGTGCTAGGAGATGGCATCCTGAGCTGGCGTCGCGCGGACGGAGATATCTATCATCCGATCCTACTGCAGCGCCTCCAACTGCAGTTCGACGCATCCGTTCCCGAATTCACGCTTTCTGAAGCCGACTATCCCGTTGAGCTTTACTCAGCTCTGTTTCAGTCGATGAACGACGTGGATGGGCGCGCTATCGGCCGATGCCGCGAGGAATTGGAGGAAGGAGGCTTTCATCCACTTAATAATGGCGCCACGTCCGGCTTTCTGAAACGGCTGGTCGTGCAGCTATCTCCGCACGGAGAGTTCCTCGAAGAGCGCGCGCCGGATGCTGAATTAAAAGACCCGTGCATTGGGCGCGATCCAGCGGTCTTCCTACGCGCGCGAACCCTGGGATTCGCGGCCGCGATCGAGGGCATTCTCGCAAACCTCCGCACGCGCGAAGATCTGCCTTGGTCACTCCTGAATATCGTTGGAGAAGAATTGCCGAGCCCCGACGCGGCAGATGCGAATCGGCTCGCGGGCGGTTCCGCTCAAGCGTATGGCGAAGTGCTGCTGAGCAAACCGGCTAATCCCGAGCAGATCCGAATTGCGCGGCAACTGGAGGAACATGGAGGCGTTTTGGTGCAAGGCCCTCCGGGAACTGGAAAAACTCACACCATTGGCAATCTTGTCGGCCATTTGCTCGCCCAGGGCAAGAGCGTTCTGGTCACCAGCCACACGACAAAAGCGCTGCGCATGGTGCGTCACCACATCGTTCCGGAGCTGCGCCCGTTGTGTGTCAGCGTGCTGGAGAGTGACCTAGACAGCCGCAAACAGCTCGAGAGCGGGGTGGGGTCGATTGCGGAAAGGTTGTCGCGGGCCGACGCGGGCTCACTCGAAATGCAGGCGAAGAAATTGGAGTCCGAGCGCCTCGATCTGCTCAAGAAACTCGATGAGGTCCGAAATCAACTCACAGAGGCTAGGGCGGACGAGTATCGAGATATTGCGATTGCCGGAAAGTCTTGGGCGCCCGCCGATGCCGCTCGCCAAGTCATGCAGGAAAAGGAAGCACACGGCTGGATTCCCGGCCCCGTCGCTGCCGTGGCGCCGCTGCCTCTTTCTCCGGGTGAGCTGGCCGACCTCTATCGCACCGGAGTCTCGATTTCCCGCGAAGACGAAAATGAACTCTTCGGCCATCTGCCGGAGCTTCACGACCTTCCGAGAGCGGAAGAGTTTGAAGCTAGCCTGAGCGAGCGCGAGCGTCTTGGTGCGGAGGAACTCGATTTGCGCTCCGACTTGTGGGAGTCCGGCGCTGCGCAGAGCTCGCCCGGAGAAATCGAAGGACTGACCGCTGCCCTGGCTCAAGCGGTCGAGCCGCTTTCGGGCAAAGACAGGTGGCAACTCGCCGTGGTTTACGCCGGCAGGTATGGCGGCGCGCACCGAGAACCGTGGGACCAGCTCGTCACCTTCGTGCGACTGGTCCACCGTGAAGCCGCAAATGCGCAAGAATCATTCGTCAAATACGGCCCGGAAGTTTCCGGCGATTCCGCGGTCCAAGAACAGGAACGCATCGCGGGCGAAATCCTCGCGCATCTTGAGGAGGGCGGCAAGCTAGGCTCCTTCACGTTGTTCACGCACAAGTCCTGGAGCCAATTCGTGGAACAGACGAAAGTGAACAGTGCGCGCCCGCGCCTACCCGAGCATTTTCTCGCCCTGCGCCAACTCTCGCGGCTCAAAGGTCTTCGCGACGATCTCGGCGCGCGGTGGGATCGCCAAGTGGCAACCCTTGGCACTCCCCATTCAAGCGAAATGGGCGAGGAAATCGAAAAGACGCTCATTCAGTATTGCGACTCCATCGAGGACTGCCTCGGTTGGCAGGAGCATACTTGGCTTCCGCTGCAGCATCGGCTTCAAGACGTCGGCTTCCGTTGGGACAAGTTCCTCGCTGAACAACCCGCGGTAATCGGCTCCGACGGCGAGTTGGCGCGTATTGGCATCGCGGTGACGGATGCGTTGTTACCCATCCTGGATTCCCGCTTCAAGAAACTGAAGCTGCTCGAACTCCAGGAGGAATTTCGCGATCTCAAGAGCCGGCTCAAACTTGCTGCCCGTGTGGCCAAAGCATCCAAAGTGATCGGGCAGCTCTTGGTGGCAGTGAACGACGAAAATTCCAATCGCTACCGCGAGGCATACGAGCGCCTGCTGGAATTAAAGAGCAAGCAGGCGGACCTCGACCTGCGCCGCACCTTGCTTGCAAAGCTCGAAACCGCTGCTCCCGCCTGGGCCGGCGCGATTCGCAATCGCACGGGCGTGCATGGCCGCGGAGAGCCGCCCCGCGATGCGGCCTCCGCGTGGACCTGGCGCCAGCTAAACGATGAGCTCGATCGCCGCGCCAGCGTCTCGCTCGAAGTCCTGCAAGCGAAAAGCGAAAAGCTGCGCGAGCAGTTGCGCCGCGTGACCGTCGAACTCATAGACAAACGCTCTTGGGCCTCGCAAGCGCGCCGTACTTCTTCCCGACAGCGCCAGGCGCTCGTCGGGTGGCTCGATACCATACGCCGCATTGGCAAAGGTCACGGAATCCGTGTATCCCTTTTGCGCGCCGAAGCGGCCAGAAAAATGAGCGAGTGCCGGGGGGCCGTTCCCGTCTGGGTCATGCCGCTTTCGCGCGTGGTCGAAAATTTCGACCCGCACACCACGCGGTTCGACGTTGTCATCATCGATGAAGCCAGCCAGAGCGACGTGATGGCTTTGGTCGCGCTGTACCTGGGCAAGACGGTGCTTGTTGTCGGCGACCACGAGCAAGTCAGTCCGTCGGCGGTCGGTCAGGATTTGGGCGTGATTCAGAACCTCATCTTCCAGTATCTTCGTGGAATTCCCAACTCCGATCTCTACGATGGGCAAATTTCCATCTACGATCTGGCACGTCAGTCGTTCGGCGGCACGACCTGCCTCGTCGAACATTTCCGGTGCGTTCCGGAGATCATCCAATTCAGTAACGTGGTTTCCTACGACGGCCGAATCAAACCCTTGCGCGATGCCAGCCGCGTTCATCTGCGGCCGCATACCATTGCGCATCGCGTTTCTGGGTCCAGCCGCGACGGTAAGATTAATCGGCAGGAAGCACTGACCGTCGCCTCACTTCTGGCAGCCGCGATGGAGCAATCCGAATATAAGAAGAATGACGCGGGCCAGCCTCTAAGCTTCGGTGTGGTTTCTCTAGTTGGCGACGAGCAAGCCGTCGAAATCGACAACGTGATTCGTGCACACGTCTCACCCGACCGGTACGAACTCCATCGCGTACTCTGCGGAAACGCGGCGCAATTCCAAGGAGACGAGCGCGACGTGGTGTTCATCTCCCTGGTCGACACCGCAGAGCGCGGTTCTCTTTCTCTGCGCGATCAGGAACTCTTCAAGCAGCGTTTTAATGTAGCCGCCAGCCGCGCCCGTGACCAGATGTGGATCGTTCACTCCCTCAGTCCGCACAACGACTTGAAAGCGGACGACCTTCGCCGGCAATTGATTGAGCATGCGGAAGATCCCGCGCGCCTCATGCGCGCCTTGGAAGAGAAGGAAAAGCGCACGCAATCGAACTTCGAAAGAGAAGTGATGAAACGTCTCGCCGCCGCGGGCTATCGCGTCACTCCGCACTGGAAAATTGGAACGTTCCGAATCGATCTGGTCGTCGAAGGCGAGGGCAAGCGCTTGGCCATCGAGTGCGATGGAGACCGTTATTACCCGCTCGAAAAGCTTCCCGAAGACATGGACCGGCAGTCCGTGCTGGAACGCATGGGTTGGATCTTCACCCGCATCCGCAGCTCGGAGTTTCTCCGTAACCCTGCGCGCGCTATGAAGCCGGTCTTAGAAAAGTTGGAGATGCTGGAGATTCCACCTGCCGGTGAATCCGCAGACGCCGAGCCTGGGGGGCTCGCCTCACATGACGTGATCGACCGCGTCATCCGCCGCGCCGAAGAGCTGCGTAGGACTTGGTCGAAAGCCAATGGAGCAGGCGTTCGGTCCTCCCGTGCTTCGGCCGCCGCTACAGTCTAACCGTCGCCAGCGCAACGTCATCTCTGCGTTCGTCGTCAATGAGGAGCGGACTTCGCCTCGCGGCGCTTAGGTGTGGTCATATGCCGAACAAACCAATCTGCGGCTAGTTCAGCTACTTTTTCCAGAGCTCCTGGCTCTTCGAATAGGTGCGTTGCACCAGGAATAATTTCAAGCTTGGTCTCGGCGCTAATGTGTTGCATCGCTTCCCGGTTCACGCGGATTACGAAGGGGTCGTCGCCTCCCACAATCAGCAACGTAGGAGCTTGAACTTTCGAAAGATAAGGGCCCGCTAAGTCCGGCCGGCCACCGCGAGACACTACTGCTCTCACGTCGTCAGGTTTTAGCGCAGCGGCAACGAGCGCGGCCGCACTCCCGGTGCTCGCGCCAAAGTAACCGAGTGGGAGGATGGAAATGTATCGGTGTTGGCGCGCCCATGCCGAAGCCCGGAGTAATCGCTCTGCGAGTAGGTTTATATTGAAGCGCAACTCGCCGGCCGGCGATTCTGCCTGTTCTTCCACGACGGTGAGCAAGTCTATCAACAGGGTGCCGAACGCATACTCTTGCAGCACTCGCGCAACGTAGCGGTTCCGCGGACTGTGCCGGCTGCTCCCGCTTCCATGCGCGAAGATCACCAGCCCGAGTGCGCCTGCCGGGACATGCAAGTCCCCCGGCAGCTCCGCGCCATCGATGGGAATCCGGACAGTTTGATCGATAGTAGCGGGTGGATTTGCGCCAGGATCCGAAGGCGTCATCAGAGCGCTCCGCGGGTTGGGCGGGTAACAACTCTAAGTAGGCGCTTGGTTTTTGCGGAAACCCATCCAGTAGATTCTGTAAGTGCACCTGCGTGCGTCAACTGGCCGGCAGCAGTGCGTGCTCGAGTACCCAGTTCCGGCCTCTTGCGAAGGATCGATTCGCTTAGGTGCGGCGTTCGCGGCGGTCGTCCGGGGCGGCGGCAATTCCCATGCGGCGAAGTTCGTCGGCATAATACTTGCGATAGAGGACACTCCATTCTTCGCTGTCTTCGAGGATTTCCTTCTTCTGGGAAGTGATGCGCTTGCGGACTTCGGCGTCGGCCTTCTCTTCTTCCTTCAGCGTGGCGGTGAGAATCTGCACGATCTGCTGCCGGATGGTGTCGCGGTCCTCGACAAATTCCACTTCATCGCTGGCGACGAGCACGTCGGTAATCTGATGCGACAAGCGAACCACTTTTTCGCGCGTGAGCCTCATGCGCGGTATCCCGCATTGTCAAACGGCGCGGCGATCCGCAATGCAATTCGCAAAAAAGAGTTCCGCGATGCGTTCACCGCAGCACCAGCTTGCGGTCACGCGCTAACTGCTGTTTCACCTTCTTGTACATCTCCTGGTAGGAGACGCCAGTGCGCCGCATTTCGTCCTGATGTTGTATCAGAATTTCACGTACTTCGTCGTTCAAGCGGTCTTCGACGGTCAGCTCTTCCATCATGCGCTGCCGCACGCGCTGCGTCACTGCTTCCGGCGCCTTGCTCTCAATCAGGTTCCCTTCGATGAGCCGCTTGACTACTTCTGAGGCCATATGGCCGACATAATCCCGAACGAGCAGCATTCCAAACGTGTCCTTTACCAGTCGCCCTTACTCAATACAAGGAAAAGCAGTTTACTGGCAGGCCTGACAAAGTGCAACTCACGCGAAGCGGACAAAAATTCGCGCGCTGCGGCAATGCGTTGACGCTCCGCGTTGCTTGCTGTACGATGAATTGCAGCGGGCGGTTAGCTCAGTTGGTTAGAGCGCCTGCCTTACAAGCAGGAGGTCGCAGGTTCGAGCCCTGCACTGCCCACCATCTGTGAGATTTTCCCACCGCGGGGACGTAGTTCAGTTGGTTAGAACGCTGCCCTGTCACGG
>DATBYP010000065.1:0-4651 GCA_036513675.1 Candidatus Acidiferrum sp. | reverse complement strand
ATCTTGAAACCAACGTGCCTGGCTTGTTCGCCGCGGGCGATGTACGGCACGGTTCCGTGAAGCGCTGCGCCTCCGCCGTCGGCGAGGGCGCAATGGCGGTGACGTTTGTACACCGCTATCTGGAGCAAGGGTAAAGAAGGTTTCACCACGAGCCAGCAGCGTAGCGTAGTTGCTGACGCATTGGCCGGAACAGACGGCTTGGGTGTAGTAGAAATGTCCAGCGCTCTAACTCTAAAGCTAATGTCGTTCCTCGGAACTGCGTTTGCCCTGGTTGTGATGACCGAGTTCCCGGTAGCAGGTCTGCCACGCAAACCCAGCACGACTCCCGTCTTTAAGTCTGCGCATGTAGTTTCGGCGACGAATGTCAACTATCCCCCACAGAGCATCGCCATCGGCACAGTCGTGCTGGAAGCAATCGTCAGCGAAACGGGCAAGGTAGAAAATTTATTGCCGATTCGTGAAATTGAATCACTGACGGAAGCCGCCGCCGATTCCGTAAAGAATTGGCAGTTCAGACCGGCATCGTTGGATGAAAAACCGATACGATCGCGCACGACAGTCGCGGTCACGTTTCCTCCAGCCGCCATTCCAGCGGCGAATGTTCGGCTGCCACCACTATCTCCAAAGGCTCAGTCACGCGATGATACGTTGCCGCCGGGTCCAGTCGACGTCCTGACGGCGTCCTTCCCGCAATATCCGATTAATAGCGTGGCTAGCGGAACTGTCGTACTGCGGGTCACCATCGATGAGACTGGGAAAGTCGAAAGCACCGCAGCGGTCCGTAGAATTCCTTCTCTAACTTCTCCTGCTATTCATGTTTTGAGGGAGTGGCAGTTCAAACCTGCCACGTTCAACGACAAGCCAGTGCGTTCTTCCATTGCTATAGGTTTCGTATTCCGCCAGCCACGGCCAGCGCCGAGCACGCCTCGTTAATATCGCGATACAGATTCTCAGATCGCCCGATATTAAAGCGATTCATAGGCAGCGGATTCAACGAACACGGAGGACAATTTTGCCCAACACGTGGCCTTGATCAATGCGCCGATGGGCCTCGGCAGCCTCGTTAAGAGGGAACTCCGCGGCGATGGGAACCTGCAAGTGTGCTTTCTGCACAGCACGGTTCAGTTTTTCAAACTCTTTGACACCGGCTTTTGCGTCATACCCAATGATCTTCAGAACACCGCGTCGCTTTTCGGGCGGCGCAGGCTCAATGCCGTGCGGGTATGCGAGGCGGCCACCTTGACGCAACGCATCAAAACATTTCAGAACGGAGTCGCCGCTGCCGAGAGCGAGCACTGCATCGACTCCCTTGGGCGCAAACTTGAATGCGGCTTCAACAAAGTCGTGGGTATGGCCGTCCACTGCGGCGTCTGCTCCTAACCGCAGCGCCAGCGCCACACCATCACGTCCAGACGCCACTGCCAGAACCTTTGCGCCGCGTTCCTTGGCAAATTGGATCGCTAACGTGCCAACGCCTCCGGAGGCTCCGTGAATCATGACGCGTTCGCCAGTTTGGACATCCAGATGGTCGCCGATTCCTTGGAGAGCAGTGAGCCCGGTTGTGGGCACGGCCCCCGCGTTCCGGAGATCCAGCGGTGGATTGGGGAACGGCGCCACCACTTCAGCGGGCACCGCAACGTACTCCGCGTAAAAGCCGCCTTTGGGATTGTTCCAACTGTAGGCATATACCTGTTCGCTCATCTTAAAACGACGAACGCGCGAACCTAGTTGCGCGATGGTGCCCGAACCATCGACCCCAAGGACCAGCGGAAAACGTATACGCCCACCGGGATTCCACCCTTCGCGAATATCCGCGTCCCAACCGCCCACACCAGCGGTGTGGACCGCGATTAGCACTTCCTTCGGACCAACTTCGGGAACGGGTAGTTCATGGCGTGTGAGTACTTTGGGGCCGCCATATTTATCGATAGCGGCCCCACGCATTGTTTTCGGCACAGGCTGACGCCTCGCAGCACCGCGCCTTCCCCTCGTGACTACGGCGTTGACATTGCGAATTCGTCCAGTTTGCATATAGTTCCCGCGGAACCCAGCTAGCCAGCAGCTCGGTGTCAAGACAGCTCTTCTAGTCCTCGATTTTCGCCGTACAAGCCAGGTTGCCGGCTCCCTTGCAACTCAAAACGACATTTCCCGCGCCGACGATGGCAACCTTGTGGCCGATATCCACCACTCCACTGGTGCCGGGGCCGTCAACAATACAAGCAGGCGGAAGTGGCTTTCCGCTATCATCCGTAGCGCTGACGCATGTAACTTCGACAGGACCCGTAACCGCCGCAGTGTTAGGGTGACTGCCTTTGGAATCTGAAGTCGCAGTTATCGTTTTCGAATCTGCATGTGCTTTGCGATTGCATGCAAACAACAACATCGCGGAACTGATCGCCAGGACTGAAAAAACCTTCGACAACTTGGCCATGATGCCTCCTCTGCTCTTCAAGATCTTAACCATTGCTCCATCGCTCGGTGCCGCCTCGGTAGTCTCGCCAGTTAAACACTCTCGAGAGCAGCACTTTAGCCGGCGCTAAATCCGAACAGCATTGGAGCAAGAGAAGGTCCAATCGAGGTGTTCGCGGAAATAGAAGTATCGCCTCTGAACATTTGATACGACGTGAGTTACAAATGGCTGCGCCACGTTGTGTTTTGCTGAGATCTGTTTGATGTCGAAAAAGCGACGCCCTATGCCGTGAGCCCGACATTGTTTTGAAACCGTTACTGCAAGCGGAACTCGTAAAGAGAAGGAAGTCACGAAGCAAAAATCAATGAACTAGTAAAGACCGCCCAGTCTCTAGCCTCCGATTCGAATGTTTCTTCAACCCGTGAGCGTCGTCGGTCTTCTGTCGGTATATTGCCATTCCGCCGCGCTTCTGCTTTCGCTCTGCGGCAGTAGCCCAACCTAACCCCTTCCTCATTAAAGCAATGCGGCGCAGCGTCTTCGAACCACGCTTGTGGAAGCACAATTGCCATCTCAGATATGTTCAGGAGAGAACGACTCGGACCACGCTGTCTTGTGAGGCAACAATGAAAACTCGTTATTACAAAATCGTTCTCGGCCTCGTTCTTCTGCTTTCCTTTGCGGGTCTGGCAGCCGCAAAAGTTTTCAGTGACTTCGATCCCAAGGCAAATTTCTCGCAGTACAAAACCTTCATGTGGATCAAAAAACCCCACATGGAAGACCCTCTGATGGCCGATCGCATCGTTAATGCCATCAATGCAGAGCTGACCGCCAAAGGCTGGACGCTGGTGGAAGAAGGCGGTGACGTCGGCGTCGCTGCCCACGTCGCCACAAGAAAGGCGCATAACCTGGAAACGTTCTACAACGGCTTCGGCGGATGGGGCTGGCACCACTGGGGTGGCGGCATGGGCATTGCCACCACGCGCATGCAAACTTACACGGTCGGCACTCTCGTCGTAGACCTTTTTGACTCGCGCACAAAACAACTCATATTTCGTGGCTGGGCCACCGACGTTCTGCCGGAGAATCCCAAGAAAGAGACCAAGAAACTAGATAAGGATATCGAAAAGATATTCAAAGATTTCCCTCCGAAGTGAACCATGCAAATGCATAACGCTGGATTGCGTCACTCCAAGGAAGGAAATAATCGCATGCGAATTTCCGCGCTCGCCAAGAAACTGTTTGCTGTCCTCCTTGTGTTCTCTCTTGCGCTTGGTGTTCCTTCATGTTTTGCGCAAGAGCCACCCTTGTTTACACCGGAGGAACTCGATCGCCTCGTTTCACGTATCGCGCTCTACCCCGATCCGCTGCTCGCACAAGTCCTCACTGCTTCAACGTTCCCCGACCAGATTCCCGAGGCTGCCGAGTGGGCTGACGAACATCATTACCTCACCGGTTCGGAACTCGCTGAGGCCATCGAGGCGGACCACCTCTCGTGGGACCCGAGCGTCCTGGCGCTGCTCCCATTTCCTTCGGTCCTCGACATGATGGCTTCGGATATGGCCTGGACGACCGATCTTGGTAACGCGGTTCTTCAGCAACGTGCTGAAGTTATGGACGCCATCCAACGCATGCGCCGGAAGGCCATGGAATATGGCTACCTGCGTTCCAACGAGTACATTGTGGTTTCTGGTGGTCCATACATCACCATTGAGCCAGTGAATCCGGACTTCATTGTCGTGCCTGCCTACGATCCTCTCGTCGTATTCACGCCACCGCGTCCGGGCTTCTTTGTTGGCGGTGCCATAACGTTTGGCTTTGGCGTTACGCTTGGCGCATGGTTTCGTCCGTGGGGCTGGGGTGCGTGCCGCATCGGTTGGGGCGAACACGCTATTTTCATCAACAATGTTCGTTGGGAACGCGGATGGAGGAATCGCGGTGTGTATGTTCACGCTTACCCGCGGGTTCATCGCTGGGTCCGCGCGGACCGCATCGAACATCACGAACTATTCCACCGCACTGCCGCAGAGCGCGCTGCTGCTCGCGGTGGTTTTGCTTTCCATGAGACACACCATCGCCGCTGAATCTGGGTGCAAACATGGTAGGGAAGCAGACGCGGTTCAAGGCAGATTTAGGGACTTAGTAAGGACGGCTCCGAGTTACTGATCGATCGCCTTCATGGCGGCCGCGGCGTACCGCTCGCCAGCGATTTCATTTTCGGGAACCGCGGCTTCCAGTTCGGCG
>DATBYP010000064.1:0-15148 GCA_036513675.1 Candidatus Acidiferrum sp. | reverse complement strand
CGGAGCCCATCTTGTCGTTTCGATCTCTATGCAGATGGAGGCTGGCGCTCAGCCGTCCGGCGGAGCGGAGAGCCCGATGCCGAGGCTTGACCCGATGTATCCGGATCTGCCGACGGCCAAGTGGTACGAATACGGATTCAAAGAAGGGCTTCCGCGACTTCTAGACATGTTCGATCGCCGGAAGGTCAAAGTTACCTCGCACATGGTAGGCGCCACTGTCGACCTTCACCCAGCTCTAGCCAAAGAGATCGTGCAGCGGGGGCATGAAGCCTCAGGCCACGGACAAACGTGGGCCGCGCAGTATTCCATGACGCTGCAGCAGGAGCGCGAATCGTATAAGCAGAGCATCGCAAGCATTGAGCGGGCAACAGGCACACGGCCCTTGGGCTTCAATGCGTTCTGGCTTCGCGGCACACCTCACACGCTGGAGATTCTTCAGGAGCTTGGTTTTGTCTATCACATCGACGATGTGAGCCGAGATGAACCTTTTCTGATCAACGTGAAGGGGAAGCCGTTCGCGGTCGTGCCGTACACCCTGCACATGAACGACATCGTTGATTACGAATCGCGCTACTTCAGCACTCAGGAATATGCCGGCGATCTAAAGGCAGAGTTCGACATGCTTTACGCCGAATCATCAAAGCGTCGTCGCATGATGTCGGTGAGTGCTCATGATCGCATCGCGGGGCGCCCATCACGCACCAAAGTCCTTGAAGAATTTATTGTTTACGCGCAGGACCATCCGGGAGTCGTTTTCATGCGGAAAGACGAGATCGCGCATTTCGCACTTAGCAGTCCGCAGACCATTCGGGAAGGGATCTAATCGTGCACTCTCTCCATAATCAGCGCGTTCTCGTGATCGGGGGCAGCTCCGGGATCGGTCTTGCGATAGCGGCTGCGACCACAGATGCGGGAGCATCAGTCACAATCGCTTCGCGCAACCAGGAGAAACTCACAGCAGTAGCCACGAAACTAAACGGCGCTGTGCATATAGCTGTGCTCGATACGGACGATAACGGGCTACTTGAACGCTTCTTCGAGAGGCAAATGACCTGGGATCATGTTGTGGTCTCAGCCGCTCAAACGAAAGTCGGCTCGGTTCGAAGTCTGAGCCTTACCGACGCAAAAGCCGCTATGGAGAGCAAGTTCTGGGGAGCATATCGGGTAGCGCGTGTGGCGCGCATCAACGACGGTGGCTCGTTGACTCTTGTCTCTGGATTCCTAAGTGAACGTCCATCGGCAACAGCGGTTCTCCAAGGAGCCATTAACGCCGCCCTGGAAGCACTTGCGCGTGGGCTTGCTCTGGAACTAGCACCCGTCCGTGTCAATGCTGTTTCGCCGGGGATGATCGAGACTCCGATCTGGGACGACTTGCCTTCAGAGAAGCGCAGACGGATGTTTGAAGCCACGGCCGCACAGTTGCCAGTCCACAAAATTGGCCAGCCAGAAGACATCGCCAATGCTGTTCTCTTTTTGATGACAACAACTTACGCAACCGGGTCCACCGTTCGAGTCGATGGAGGCGGCGTCATCGCATGAGGCTTTGTGATACTCACCGGATCGCGTCCGTTTTTCTAGCGCTGATGCTGCCCGTCTCTGTCATGCGCGCACAAGAAGAACCGGCAAGACTTCTGACGTTGCAAGAAGCGGTTTCCCTGGCGCGATCGCACAATCGTGAGTTGAAACAGGCGGGAATCGAAATCCACAAGCAGAAAGAGGCCTTTAGCGAAGCCAAGACGCAACTCTACCCACGGTTTGATACCTACTTCCTCGCATCGGAACTTCTAAGTCCACTCGACTTCACAATTAAATCTGGCACGTTCGGAACATTCTCAGCCACAGGTCCGATTCCAGCGAAAGACTCCGTGATCCACACTCCAGCCCGTCCCGTAGCGATTGCTTCTATCACGGCCACCCAGCCTCTTACCCAACTGTTTCGAATCAACCTTTCCATCAAGGAGCAGAAACTAGGGGCGGAGCTCAGTCAGCAGTCGTATTCTCAGCATGAGCAGGATGTTGTAAACGAGGTTCGGCGCGCGTACTACGCGATTTTGCAATCTCAAAGTGAACTCGAATCGCAGCGCGCTCTTCTTGCCTACCTTGAAGGGTTGCAGCAGCTCACTGATCGACGCCTGCAACAAGAGGCAGTGCTGAAGGCTGACGGCCTCCGTATTACTGCCCAACGCACAAAAGCTCTCTATCAACTTACCGTCATGCAAGACACGCTGGCGGACCAGAAGGAGGCTTTGAACCGCCTGCTAGGTCGCGACCTCCTAGCGGAGTTTGCGGTCGAGATGGTTCCTGATTCGCTCCCTGAGGAATCAAGCTTGCAAGAAGCAAGAAAAAGCGCGATCGAGATGCGACCTGAGATTAAGGCCGAAACGATCAAGAAAGAACAAGCAGCGTTAGAGACGAAAATCGAGAAGACCCGGTACATTCCGGATGTTTCTCTTCAAGCGAACTACCTTACCGCTCCGAATATCTCGTTCCTCCCGCAGAACGTCGGTGCGGTCGGCGTGCTGTTGACCTGGCAACCCTGGGATTGGGGGCAGAAGCGTCACAACATCGCGCAGAAAGTGGACGCCAAAAAGCAGGCGCAACTTTCCATCGACAATGTGAGAGAGCAAGTTCTACAGGAAGTGGACTCATCGTTTCGGCGGCTCCGGGAAGCGCGGGAACTGCTCACCGCAGCACAGGCCGCACGAGACGCGGAAGCCGAAAAACTTCGCAACCAGATGGACGCCTATTCGCACCAGGCGATTGTGTTGAGCGATCTCTTGCAGCAACAGTCCTCGGTTGCGAGTGCCGAGGATCAGTATCGGCAAGGTTTACTTGCGTTTTGGCGAGCGCGAGCAGATTTCGAACGCGCATTGGGTGAGGAGTAGTGCCATGAAGGTCGCTGTACGTGCCGTCCGAAGAGGTCGAATGTCAAAATGGGCCGGACTTTGTGCGCTGATCGCAGCGATAACTGGCTGTCATCGAGATACGCAAATCCCAGCGAAATCTCCGACACCTGTTCGTCTAGCGGAAGTAACTTCATACACATCTCCTGAAGGTCTCCGCTACTCGGCATCCATCGTGCCCTTCGCACAAGCCAGCTTGTCATTCAAGTCTTCAGGCTACGTAACAAGCATTCAGCAAGTCGTAAGCGCAGATGGACGTCGCCGAGATGTGGGCACAGGGGACTATGTTGTCTCCGGAGCTGTCCTTGCGCGGATTCGCCAGCAGGACTTGAAGAATCAGGTTGACCAGGCAGAAGCCCAGGTAAGTCAAGCTACCGCACAACACGTCCAGGCCGGACAGGACTACGAGCGTGCGAAGGCCCTTTACGCCACACAGAGCCTAACCAGACCTGATTTTGACCAGGCGCAAGCCAAGTTTGATTCCACACGCGCCGCTGTGAACCAGACCAACGCCGTCTTGCATCAAGCACAATTGGCTCTGAATGATTCGGACCTCAAGGCGCCATTCTCCGGATACATCCTTACGCGAAACATTGAGCTGGGAAATCTAGCCTCACCCGCGGCAACAGCCTTCACGATTGCCGATACGAGCGCAGTGAAAGTTAGCTTTGGAGTGCCGGACGACGCATTGAGGCACCTACATCTGGGACAAGAGTTCACGATTCGCTTGCAGGATGACCCGAAAGAGTATCAAGGGCGGGTGACCAGTATTTCCCCAAGTGCGGACGAGCGGAACCGCGTTTTCAACGTAGAAGTGACCGTATCGAACCATTCAGGTTCGTTGAAGCCGGGGATGATTGCGTCCATCAGCCTTAGTGGCGTTCCGCAACCTCCCGTTCCCTCCGTGCCCCTCAGCGCCATCGTTCCATATCTTTCGAAACCCGGTCGGTTTGCGGTGATGGTAGCGCAAGAACGCGCCGGCAAATGGACAGCGAGTGTGCGGGAAGTGTGGTTGGGCGCGACCCACGAGAGTTCGATTGGCATCGTGGGAGTGAAACCCGGGGAGAAGGTGATTGCCGTCGGTGCCCAACTCTTAACGGACGGTGATCCCATCGAAGTCATTCCTTAAGCAAACGAGGCCATGGCACACAGAAGCGATCAGGATCGGATCGAGAAAACACGGAACGTCCCCAGGTTCTTCGTCGAGAACCCGCAGGTTTCCTGGGTTCTGCTCGTTGGCGTGCTCGTGTGGGGCTGGTTTGGCTACCATTCCATGCCACAAAGAAAAGATCCTGACATTCCGGTGAGAGTGGCCGTGGCTTCCTGTTCGTGGCCCGGCGCGACCGCGCAGCAAGTCGAGCAGTTCGTTACCCGCCCGATTGAAGACGCCGTCGCTGAAAACAAGACCATCCATCCCGGAACAGCCGCCGACTATGGAATCCGTTCTGTCTCGATTCCTGGGTACGCCTACGTTTACGTGCAGCTTGCAGAGGATGTCTCGGACGTAAAGCGGCAGTTCAGCGACATCAACCTCAAGTTGGACGCACTGAACAGCCAACTCCCTCCAGGTGCCGGTCCCATCTCGTTCCAAAGTGATTTCGGAGATACCGCGGCGCTCATGCTCACCATTGCCAGTCCAAAGGCGGACTCGGTCGAGATCGACATCCGCGCACGAGAGATTCAATCGGCCATTCAGACTGCGCGGGCCGCGAGGAAATACGAAGAGCAAGGTGCGCCGACCACCATCGTCTACTCGTTTCCTCAATCTCTTTCCTCGAACAAGACAATAGTGGGCGCCGCGCAACTCTTCGAGCTGCAGGCAGAACAAGCGGGAATCATAAGGGCACCGCAGCTAATCCAAGGGAGCGGATTTATCGCCGTAGATGGAGTCTCGACTGGATCCGACGCGGCGATCCATAGCTTCATCCAGACTTTCTTTCAGACGCACCTGCAGCGATCCGAATTGCATCCCGATGCGTGGGAACCAATTGTCATCCGCGATCCCCAGGAAACTCCCGAGCGATTGGCAAAGGTCGCGGGCGGCAAATACAGCTACGCAGATCTTGACGACTTTTCGGACCTGATCGCTCGCACGGTTCAAGGCGCGCCGGAAACGTCAAAGGTGGAACGGCGAGGGCTATTGCCGATGGTGGTCTATCTTGAATACTCCCAGGATCGGCTAGCTGCGTACGGCCTCCAACCAGCCGCGCTTGGAAGCGTGCTCAGTGCTCGCAACATCATTGCTCCCGGCGGCGCATTCGAAACCGGACAACAACAAATAATTCTCAACCCATCCGGTCAATTCGAAAATATAGACGCGATAGGTAATGTTGCTGTGTCCGTCTCATCGAGCGGCGCGCCAGTCTATCTCCGTGACCTTGTTGAAATCAGTCGCGGCTACCAGAGCCCCGCCCAATACCTGAACTACTACACATGGGAAGATCCAAAGGGGCGATGGCAGCGGAGTCGTTCCGTCACGCTTGCAATCTACATGCGCGACCAGCGGCAAATCGCGACGTTCGGCGAATCCGTGGACCGAAAACTTGCCCAACTCAAGAAGATTCTTCCGCCGGACTTGATCATCGCGCATACCTCCGACCAGCCACTGCAGGTCAAAGAAAACATTCATCTATTCCTGCGTGCTTTGTACGAAGCGATCATCCTTGTCGTCGTTGTTTCTTTGATTGGGTTTTGGGAATGGCGCCTGGCGCTCATCATGGCCCTGGCAATTCCGATCACGCTGGGCATGACGTTCGGCGTTTCGTACATGTTGGGAATCGACCTGCAACAAGTGTCGGTAGCGACGTTGATCATTGCGCTGGGCCTGTTGGTGGACGTACCAGTAGTTGCCGGCGATGGCATCAAGCGCGGCCTTGCCGATGGCCTGCCTCGTGCCATCGCGGCATGGCTGGGTCCATCCAAACTGGCGACGGCGATCTTTTTCGCAACGCTGACAAATATCATCGCCTACCTGCCCTTCCTTATGCTCACGGGGAACACCGGGGAATTTCTTCGGAGTCTTCCCATCGTGATGACAGCAGCGTTGTTATGCGCTCTGGCCGTTGCGATGACATTCGTTCCGCTGCTGGGTTACTACATCCAGAGACCACCGAAGACGAAAGAGCTAACGGTAGAAGAAAAGCGCCAGCGCGGGTTCTATGGTTTCTACAATCGGTTGGTAGGTCGAGCCATTCAGCATCGGTGGCTGGTGTTGGCGGGCTCCTTTCTTTTCTTGCTGGTTGGCGGGATCGCGGCTTCGCACTTGAAACAACAGTTCTTCCCCGAAGACGTTCAATATTGGTTTTACCTCGACATTTGGCTGCCGAACGATGTGCCTTTGACCGCAACAAACGACTCTGCGATGAAGGCCGAGCAGGTCGTTCGTCAGGTTGTTGAAGGTTCGGTACAAACGGTCTCAAAGGAGGAACCGGGAAAGCATCTCCTCACTTCAATAACGAGTTTCATCGGGGGTGGTGGACCACGTTTCTGGTTTTCGATCTCCCCCGAAGCTCCCCAGACGAACTATGCGCAAGTCATTGTTCAGGTGACCGACAAAGAAGCTACTCCGAAACTGATCGGACCACTTCAAGCTGCATTGAACAAACAGGTGCCGGGAGCATGGATCACCGTCCGGCAGCTGCAAACCAATCCCGTAGAAACTCCTGTGGAAATTCTCATTTCCGGTCAGGCGGATACGGATCCCCGCACGGAAATCGAGGACATACAAACGCTTCGGACCTTAGCTTCACATGCAATGGATGTTGTTCGACAGTCACGCGGAGTTGCGGTGCTGAGGGATGATTGGGCTCCTGACAGCCCGCAGGTCAAGATTGAGATTGATCCGGACCGCGCGAACGTAGTCGGTATCACGAACGCTGATGTAGCCAATTCCTCCGCAGCCGCAATCAGTGGAACACTCGTTGGCACGTTCAAAGAAGGTGACAAGAGCATACCGATTGTTGCCCGCCTGCGCCCTCAGGATCGTGCACAATTGTCGCAGATCAAGAGCCTCTATGTTTATTCGTCGCGGCAGGAGACTAGAGTTCCTCTACTTTCCGTTGCGACCGTAAGGAACATTCTTGAAACCGGTCGAATTCGCCGCCGTGAGCATTTTCGCACCATTTCGATATTGTGCTTTCCGGCGCCCGGAGTCCTCGCGTCGGAAGTCCTTGGACCGATCCAATCCAAACTAAAGGATCTTCAGAATAGCCTCCCGCCCGGATATCAATTGCAGATCGCTGGCGAGAAAGCAAAGCAGGACGCCGGATTCCTGAATCTCGCCGTCGTTCTCCTAATCTCTCTTGTCGGCATCTACCTGGCTTTGCTTGTGCAATTCAAGAATGCCGTCAAGCCGTTGCTTGTGTTTGCGGCCGCACCGTACGGAGCGATCGGAGCGTTGATCGCTCTGGCGATCATGGGTACGCCCTTCGGGTTCATGGCATTTCTTGGGATTGCCAGTCTCATCGGGGTCATCGTTAGCCATGTGATCGTATTGTTCGACTTCATCGAGGAGATGCACGAAAAGGGCGAGCCACTGGAGCGTGCTCTTCCGGATGCCGGGATTGAGCGCATTCGTCCCGTGATGATCACCGTGAGTGCAACGATCCTTGCGTTGTTTCCTCTCGCACTCGAAGGTGGCCCGCTCTGGAAACCTCTGTGCTATGCCCAAATCGGCGGACTCGCCGTAGCTACCTTTATCACCTTGCTGTTGGTCCCCGTCTTCTACTCGATCTTTGTCCTGGACTTGAAATGGATTACGTGGGACGTAACAGCCAAAGAAAGCAGTTGAGATGATCAAACTCCTCGCACAATTATTCAGAGGACTTCATTTCATAATTGGCGTTGAGACGCCTCCACCCGGCACCAGCGATCGCAATTTCGTGTTCGCGTGGCTTGGCGGCATTGCGTTCGTTGCGGCCTTCTTCTTGATTTTTTTCTATTACATCCTCCCCTTTCTGTACTTTAGGCATTGAATTACCCAACGTTAGGTCATCACTCCGTTGATCGGAAGGGGTTTTATGTCAAAGGTCTGGCTAATTACGGAAGCTTCTCGCGGTCTTGGCCGAGCCTTCGCAGAAGAGGCTCTCAGGGCCAGCCACCGCGTCGTGGCCACGGCTCGCAATTCTGAGCATCTCGTAGATATCGCTAGCAAGTTCGGAGGGAGTGTACGAACGGTCGCGCTCGACGTCACGCGGCAGCGGTCGTTCTGCATATCGCGTCACTACCCGATCCTCCGCTGGGGCTCTTGCTGGGAAGTGACGCTTACAACGCAGCTGAGAAACACGCTATGCAAGTTCTCGCGTCCGATAAAAATTGGAAGCATCGCAGCATTTCGACTGACTACAGCCTTCCAGACCTCAGGTAGTTAGCATGATCAAGGAGAGCAAATGGCCCCCAGATGCATGAGAGATCTTATTTCTTTTTCTCTGCTTTTTTCCGGGCTTGGGATTTCTGTGTGTAACGCGCAAGAGTCTTCGCAACTTGTTAAAGCGGTGCAGCTCATCGGCCTCACAGGCGTCAAGGAAAATGCAAAAGGAACCCTGAAGGTTGAGAACGGACATTTGCATTTTGTCCGCGGCAAAACAAACGCCGAAGTAAGCGCCACTTCGATTCAAGACGTGGTCACCGGCGCTGATAGTGAAAAGGCAGTCGGCAAGACAATTGGAATGATGAGTTTGGCCGCGCCTTATGGCGGTGGACGCTTCCTCAGTCTGTTCCGCAAGAAAATCGATACGTTGACGATTCAGTATCGCGATGTCGACGGTGGGTTGCACGGCGCGATCTTCACGATGCCGGTTGGTAGCTCCGAACTGATTAAAACGGAGCTTCTAGCACAAGGAGCCCATGCGAAAGAACCAAGCGTAGTTCCCGTTTCGTCCAATAATTCCCCAAACAACGAAGGAAAACCTGCGGTATCGCAGGAATACCAATCCGCCAAGATGAAGGCGTCGGCGATCCAAGTCGAGATGATCCAATCGGAGGAAATCAAGCTGCCTGCTGAATTCCAGGTTGCGCTCTACGAGAACCTCGTTAGCCAACTAAAGAAGCACGGAAAGTTTCAGCATGTCTTTCGCGATGGCGACCGCAACGCCACGAGTGCCGGCGTCCTCGTAGTTCTCCACAGCACCGTTCGAGGCTTTAAGGCTGGCAGCGAAAGAGCCCGGCAGGTAACAACCGTCGCCGGCGCAACCTCTGTCAGCGTTCATTGTCGGTTTACAAGCCCGGACCGAAATACACTGCTTGAGCGGGACGCAAACGGAAAGGTCCGCTTTTTTGGCGGCAATCTCAAAGCTACGTACGATTTCGCCAAAAAGGCTGCCCATATTACGGATGAAAGCTTTTCGTCAGCAGAGAGCAAACAGTGATCACGGGCAGAGGCAAGGTCAGCCTCTTTCCCAGCTGAGCTCGCCCGATCCTGGACGGATTGCGCGGAGTCCGTGTTACATGCGCTCGGTACTTATCTGCATGTACCTGGAGCTGGCTACACCCCGGCGTTGCCGAAAAGCTCGCATGAAGAATTTCTTATGATCTGGAAGTCCCGGGCCCGCACCCTTCGCGCTCGATGGAAAGAGTTGGCTGAAGCCGTACAAAATGTCCGTAAGTCGTTGAAAAATAGCGGACGGGCCATGTAAGCCGGATTCTGTGCGGCCTGCAAACGTAGACGTTTGCAGGCTGCGGCGATCATTCGTCTAGGTCACGGCTCGCGCCGTGACTCCAGCAGCCTACCCGAGGGTTCTCCTCTGCGGCAGCTTTCGCCGTCGCTGAGGGAGCGCATTCGCTTGCGCGAGTTTGCTCATCGAGCCGGGCCGGCTCTCCCCTCCTATTTGGCCTTGCACCACGCGGGGTTTTCCAAGCCTCCGATGTTGCCATCGGAGCGGTGGGCTCTTACCCCACCTTTTCACCCTTGCCAAACGATTCAGCTTTGCGAAGACGTCTCGCAGGTTTTCCTGCGCGATGCCACCGTGCTGTTCCGCCGGCGGTATATTCTCTGTGGCACTTTCCGTAACTGAGCCGCACTGCGGCGAGCTAAGCTCGACGCCACTCACTGAGGTGAGTAACTCCACTTTGCAGCGGAGCCTGCGTGGCCGTCCCCTGGCGTTACCAGGCGCGTTGCCCTACTTCGTCACCGGCTCTTGCGAGCCTACGACGACGGTGTCCGGACTTTCCTCCCGCCCCGATTGCTCGGGGCCAGCGATCACCCGGCCCGCCCGCCAATTCCCATTATAGCCGCGAATCCGCGGCAAATCTCGTTAACGCGCGTTGAATGGCTAGTTAACAATAATCACCCCCTCCCCCGGTTTTTGCATAAGTGTTCATTCCAACGGAAGTTAAGTTGGTAGCGTCAACATATTTGTGTAGATTTGAAGAGCGGTTTTCTTTCCCAGGAACGGTTTAAATGACTTATGACGCCGTAGACGATGCGGTCGCAGCTTTCCAGATTAGAGAAGCTGGACATGGGGCGCGTTCGTCGGCGCACTTCGCGGAAGGCGTGCTCGATGACGTTGGTGGTGCGCACCTTGATCCAGTAGGCGGGCGGGACGGCGAAAAAGTTTAGCAGCGCGTCGAGATCGCGTTCGACGCAGGCCACGGCGTTGGGGCGGCGGTGCTGCCAGTGCTGCTTCCAGTCGCGGAAGGCGCTCCTGCTGGGCGCGCGATACATGGCGTAGGCTTGCCCCACACAGGAGCCTTCCTGGCGGGAGACTTTGTCGGCGATGTTGCGGAGCTTGTGGGCCCAGCAACGCTGCACCGGCACATGGGGAAAAATGAAAGGCAGAGCGGCCTGCAGTCCTTTGCCGCCGTCGCTGACGATCAACTGCAAAGCTTTGCCTTCCAGGCCACGAAGATACAGATCCTGCAAGAACTGCTCCCACGCGGCTTGGCTTTCGTCCTGGGCGAACTGATAGGCCAGCACGCGACGCAGGCCGGCACGGGTCACCCGGTAAGCGACTAAGATCATGCGGCGGCGGACTTTGCCGGCACTGTCGCGGACTTTGAGCACGATGCCGTCCAGGAAAAGATAGAGATATTCGTCGAGCAGCGGGCCGCGGTGGAACTGCTGGACGGCGGTGTTCAGCTGGCGGGTGACGTTGGAAATGGTCATCGCGGAATAGGTTTCTCCGAGCACCGGCTGGAGAACATCGCTGACTTGCCGTGTGGAAATGCCGCGCAGAAAAGCTTCGCGGATCAGTTGATTGACCGCCGCTTGGCGGCGCTGATAGCGCGGCAAAACTTGCGAACGGAAGCCTTTGCGAGTACGTGGGATGCGCACCCCGGCTAAGCGACCGAGTTGGGTGAGGAAATCGCGGAAGTAGTAGCCGTTGCGGTAGTCCAACCGACAACGGGGAGCGCGCTCATAGTAATTTAACTGCAGATAGTAGTCGCGCTCGGCTTCCAGAGCTTGTTCGATCATGCTCTTGAGCTGACTGCGCAGCTGCTCGGCCATTTCGGTCTAAAAGAACTCTTTCCAGTCGGCAAAGTCCAGTTTAAGATGGCCGCTGCCGAGGACTTGCAGTTCTCGCATTAGGGTGTACCTCCTCTGTAAGTTCGCGCTCCAAAGGAAAGTACGCCCTTTTTTTCTGCCTAAAACCCGAATTTACACAAAAGAATTTACGCTACCTAAGGGTACCAGCACTTAGGGATTGGGCACATACTCCTCGGGGGCCATGCCGACGCTGTCACGAATCCCCCGCAATGCCGGATAAAGCTTTCGATACGCCTCGTATCGGCGATTCATTAACTCCACGTTTTTCAGGTTCGGTTCAATCCGCCTTGCAACATGCACGGCCGTATCGCACGCTATGTCCACCGACTGCCACACACCCGCTCCCACCCCCGCCAGCAGCGCCGCTCCGTACGCGGCCCCCTCCTCTGCCTCAATCAGATCGACCGGCATTCCATAAATGTCCGCCTGTATTTGCTGCCAGAGCGAGCTGCGCGCCCCGCCGCCGCCAAGCCGTATTGATTTCACCGGCACACCTAGCTCCCGAAAAATCGTAAACGTATCGCGCAAACTAAACGCCACACCTTCCAGAATCGCGCGAATCACATGCGCACGTCTGTGCTGCGCCGTAAGCCCGACCAACGCCCCGCGCGCATTCGGATCGAGATGCGGGGTTCGCTCGCCCATCAAGTAGGGCGCCCAAAGCAAGCCATCCGCGCCGGCCGGCGCTTCCGTAGCCTCCTTCATCAAAGCGTCGTAAGAAGCCCCGCCGCCGAACTGGTCGCGAAACCACCGCAAAGACAGCCCCGCGCCCTGTGTCACCCCCATCACATGCCAACGACCCGGAATCGCATGGCAAAACGTATGAATTCTTCCCTTCGGCTCAACCTTCGGGCTGCTCGTCGCCGCGAATACCACGCCCGAAGTCCCGATCGTCGCGCTGACGTTGCCCGGCTCGACAATTCCCATTCCCACCGCACCTGCCGCTTGATCACCGCCGCCCGCGACTACGGGGATGCCTTCTCGAAGCCCGCTCGCCGCCGCCCCATCTTTCGATACGCGCCCACTGACCTCCGGCGACTCGAAAACCTTCGGCAAAATCTCTGCCCGCAAATCAGACGCTTGCAACATCTCCGCCGACCAGCGACGATTCACCACATCGAACAAAAGCGTCCCGGAAGCATCCGCCACATCCGTGGCCCGCGCTCCTGTCAGCTTGAACCGCACATAATCCTTCGGCAGCATGATCGAGCGCACGCGCGACCAAAGCTCCGGCTCATGCGTACGCACCCACCAAATCTTCGGCAAGGTAAACCCAGTCAGCGCCGGATTCGCCACCAAATCGATCAGCCGCTTCGCCCCAACGCGCTCGGTAATCGCCCGGCATTCCTCCTCGGTTCGCTGATCGCACCAGATAAGCGCCGGGCGCACGACTTCGCCCGCTTCATCCAGCAACACCAGCCCGTGCATCTGGCCGCTAAGCCCTATCGCAGCGATCTCGCCAGCGGTGGTTTTCGTCTGAGCCAGGCATTCTCTAATCGCAACGCAAGCCGCCCGCCACCAGTCGTGAGGATCCTGCTCCGCCCACCCCAGTTGCGGAGACGCCATCGGCGCGTGCTCCGCCGTGGCCGCGCCCAGCACCCGCCCCAACTCATCGAGCAGCACGGCTCGCGTGCCGCCGGTCCCGACGTCAATCCCCAAAAGTTTGGCCATTCTTCGCCGTTTCCCTCATCTAATGAACTTGGCCGCGCGATTCTATTCCTCTTACAGTGCAAAACCAACCAGCCGCTCCGCCGAAAGCGGAACGCTCGGCAATCGTTTATAATTGAGTATTCGCAATGACGACTGCCCCTGCACAACCTGTGACGACTGGCCTCGAATGGGCTCACCCGCTCGTCCAGGAGTGGTTTGTCGCCCGGTTTGGCACTCCTACAGAGCCGCAAGCGCAAGGCTGGCCGCACATCCTCGCGGGCAAGACCACATTGATCTCTGCCCCCACCGGCTCGGGAAAAACTCTCGCTGCATTTCTCATTTGCATTGATTCGCTGGTCCGAAAAGCGCTCGCAGGAGATTTGACCGATCGCACCGAAGTGCTCTACGTCTCTCCCCTCAAGGCGCTAAGCAACGACATTCAGAAAAATCTGGAGACCCCGCTCGGCGAGATCCTGCAGCTCGCGGCCCAGCGCGGCATGCTCATGCCGGAAATCCGCACCGCAGTTCGGACCGGCGATACCCTCGCCCACGAACGCCGTGCCATGCTCGCCCGCCCGCCGCATATCCTGGTCACCACGCCCGAATCGCTCTACATCCTTCTGACCGCGGCAAAAAGCCGCGAAATTCTGAAATCGGTCGAAACCGTAATCGTCGATGAAATCCACGCCGTAGCAGACGACAAGCGGGGCGCGCACCTGGCCGTCTCCCTCGAGCGCCTGAACCAGCTCACCGGCAAGCGCCTGACCCGTATTGGCCTCTCCGCCACGCAAAAACCTATCGAGACGGTCGCCCATTTCTTGACCGGCTCCGATAGCAGCGATCCTGCCATAGTTCAGATTGGCCATCGCCGTGAGATGGATCTCGCCATTGAAGTGCCTCCGAGCGAACTCGGCCCCGTCGCGTCCAACGAAATGTGGGGCGAAATCTACGATCGCCTCGCGCAGCTCGCCAACCAACACTCCTCCACGCTGATCTTTGTGAACACGCGCCGCCTAGCCGAACGCGTAGCCCACCACCTCGCCGAGCGCCTCGGGCGCGACGCTGTTGCCGCGCATCACGGAAGCCTTTCGCGTAAGTTACGTCTCAACGCCGAACGCAAACTCAAAGCGGGAGAAATCCGCGCGCTAGTCGCCACTGCGTCTCTCGAACTTGGAATCGATATTGGCAGCGTCGATCTCGTCTGCCAGATCGGCTCGCCGCGCTCCATCTCCGTCGGCCTCCAGCGCATCGGCCGCGCAGGCCACTGGCGCGAAGCGATTCCGAAAGGCCGCCTGTTCGCCACCACACGCGACGATCTCATCGAGAACGCCGCGCTCATCCGCGCCATCCGCCAGGGCGATCTGGACCGCATCGTCATTCCAGATTCCCCGATGGACATTCTCGCCCAACAAATCGTGGCCATGTGCGCGGCCGAGGACTGGACGGAAGACGCTCTCTACGAATCCGTCCGCCGCGCCTATCCGTATCGCAATCTTGAGCGCAAAAGCTTTGACGAGATCGTCGAAATGCTCTCCGAAGGCATCGCCAGCCAGCGCGGCCGCTACGCTGCCTACCTGCATCGCGATCGCGTCAACTACGTTCTGCGCGCGCGCCGTGGAGCGCGGCTCGCTGCTATCACGAGTGGCGGCGCAATCCCCGAAAATTCCCTCTACTCCGTCGTCGCGCAGCCTGAAGGCATCAACGTCGGCACGGTGGATGAAGACTTCGCCGTCGAAAGCCTCGCGGGCGACATCATGCTCCTCGGAAACACTTCGTGGCGCATCCGTCGCGTGACATCCGGCAGCGTGCTTGTCGAAGACGCACAAGGCGCCGCGCCCAGCGTGCCTTTCTGGCGCGGTGAAGCTCCCGCTCGTACCGAGGAACTTTCCTCTCACCTGGCCGAGTTGCGAGAACAAATTAGTTCGCTTGTACCGCGTTCTTTACCAGGCTTAGAGAAGCACACTTCTGCCGATTTCGTGGAGGCCGTGAACTGGCTTAAGGCCGAATGCGGGCTGGACCAATCTGGCGCCGAACAAGTCGTCGAATATGTCACCGCGGGGCGCGCGATCCTCGGCGCAGTTCCCACGCAACGAACCGTAATCGCCGAGCGCTT
>DATBYP010000063.1:0-3203 GCA_036513675.1 Candidatus Acidiferrum sp. | reverse complement strand
AAGCACCGGAAGCCTATGATTCCGGCGCAGAGCAACGGGGCGGCCTGCTCGTCAGGAAACTCGTCCGGGATGGCGTAGATAAAGTCTTGGGGCGCAACAATGTACTCCGCGTAGCCGCCATCGACGGAATAGCCGGTGAAGGTGGGACGATCGCAAAGATTTTCCGCGCCGGAACGGCAGAATTCGCAGGTGCCGTCAGTTTGATGCAGCCAGGCGATGCCTACCCGCGCGCCGACGGGAAACCTGCTTACGCCGGATCCCAATTTTTCGATCACGCCGATGACTTGGTGCCCCGGAATTACCGGCGACTTTTGCGGAACCAGTTCTGCTTCAATGACATGGAGGTCGGTGCGGCAGACGCCGCAGTAGGAAACGCGAACCAAGACTTCTCCACTTGCGGGCTGCGGTTTGGGGTACTCCATGAACGCCAGGGGGCTGGTTTCGACCGGGGCTGGCGATTGGAGGACGCAGGCTCTCACGGGAGGGGTACCCCCCACCCCCGGTGTTTTGCAAAAAGAGTTTGGAAGGTGCTGAATTCAAAGGAGATGACTTTTTTAACATCAGCCAAGAGTTTGGAACAGTATCGTGATAAAGGACTTAGGTCACATAGAATGGCGATAAATGAGGTAATCGCGGGCTTACGCTCGGCGTGGATGAGCTGTAAGAGCGAGTCAAACATGAGGAACGATAGCATGGGAGTGGAAGATAACGAAAGCGTAATCCATTGAATGGTTGTTTTTTGGATTGAACGGTCGCTGGACGAATTGAATGGGAAACCACTGGTAACGGCGCCACTCTAGCTCGCTGCAGGCTCAAAATGGCGGCCGATCGTTTCCAAGAGAGGTCATCCCGTCGAAGAGCGGTGACCCGTCGACTGAGCCCTAAGCCCGTTGGACCAGAGCCATACCTTGGGGCGCGTAACGCTCGCCGACGACTTCAATTTGGGCAAGACGTGCTTCGATGTGCTTCAAGTCACCTTGGCTCAAGCTCACGTTGAGCGCCGCCATGTTCTCTTCCAGGTAACGGAGGCGCTTTGTGCCGGGAATGGGCACTAGGTCGTTTCCCTGGGCGAGCACCCACGCGAGTGCCAATTGCGCCGGCGTAATGCCTTTTTCGCTGGCGAGCTCCTTCACTGCCGTCGCGAGTTTTAGATTGGCTTGCAGCGCTTGCTCTCCGAAGCGAGGCTGGTTTTCGCGGCGCCAATCGGACGGGTCCAGATCCTCCAGTTTCTGGATGGTACCCGTCAGAAACCCGCGGCCCAGCGGGCTGTAAGGAATAAACGTGATGCCCAGCTCGCGGCAGGTGGCCAGGACGCCATTCGTTTCCACGTCACGCGTCCAAAGCGAGTATTCGCTTTGCAATGCCGCTATGGGATGGACCTTCGCGGCTCGCCGCAGCGTCTCCGGTCCGGCTTCCGATAGACCGATGGTTTGGACCTTGCCGGCCGAAACAAGCTCGGCCATCGCGCCAATGGTTTCTTCGATCGGAACGTCCGGGTCAACGCGATGCAGATAGTAGAGGTCGATTGTCTCGATCCCGAGTCGATGGAGGCTGGCGTCGCAAACACGGCGGGCGTTTTCGGGCGAGCCATCGACGCCCCTAGAGCCGATGCGGAAGCCAAACTTGGTGGCAACAACGACACTGTCGCGCGGCACTTCGCGCAAGAAACGCCCAACGAGTTCCTCATTCTTATACGGGCCGTAGACTTCGGCGGTATCCAGAAAATTGCCGCCGAGCTCGAGATATCGGCGAAGAACTTGGAGTGATTCCTTTTCATCGGCGGGTCCATAGGCGTAGGACATACCCATACAACCAAGTCCCAGCGCGGACACTCGTGGTCCATTCTTTCCCAGCGTACGGTGCTCCATGTTTCCTCCTCGTTGTGGGCTTCTCTCTAAGATGTTCAGGACTTGGTGAACGGTACAGCGAACTAGAGGGTGAATTTAGAAACGCGAGGCGGCCAGCTTTGCGGCGTGGTAGCCACACATGCCGTGGACGCCTCCACCCGGGGGAGTGGAAGAGGAACAGATGTAGATGTCGCGGGCTGGCGTGGCGTAATGGCGCCAAGTTGGACGGAAGAAGAATTGGCGGAGATCGACGGCGCCGCCGGAGATATCGCCTCCGATCAGGTTCGCGTCCATATCCTCGAGGGCGCGCGGAGGAAAAATGCGGCGGGCGAGAATGCAATCGCGGAAGCCGGGGGCGAACCGCTCGATTTGCGATTCGAGGGCTTGCAGCATATCGACATTGGAGCCGTTGGGCACGTGGCAATACGCCCAGGCAATGTGCTGCCCTGCTGGGGCGCGGGTGGGATCGAAGAGGCTGGGCTGCGAGAGCAGGACAAAGGGCTTCTCGGAGTGACGGCCGTGGCGCATGGCGTATTCGGACGCGGCGATTTCTTGGAGGCTGCCGCCGAGATGCACGGTGGCTGCTCGCGCGCAATCCGCGGCTTTCCAGGGAATGGGGCCGTGCAGGGCGTAATCGACTTTGAAGACGCCCGGACCGTAGCGATATTTCGCGAGCTGGCGGGCGAATCGTGTAGGGAAACGGTTGCGCGCGAGGCGCAGCAACTGGTGAGGGGTGACGTCGCAGAGGATGGCACTGTAGTCTTCGAGAGCGGACAAGTCTTCTATGCGCTTGGAAGTTTGCACTGTACCGCCGAGAGATGTCAGGTGAGCACAGGGAGCGTTTGTGATCGATTGCGCGCCGCCTTGCGGAATGGGCCACCCGACGGCATGAGCAGCTGCGCCGAGAATTATGCCGAAGGCGGCGCTTAGCGGCTCGTCGAGGCTGAGGAAGGAATGCGCGGCGAGACCAGCGAAGAGGGCTTTCGTGCGTTCGCTGTGGAAGAGATGCACGAGCGTTTTTGCCGGGAGGATTGCCGTGAGGCCGAAGCGCGCGAGCAAAAAGGGATGGGCCGTGAACACGTTCAGAGGGCGGAGGATTTCGACGGCGAGAATGGGCCAGTGTTCGGTTAGCGGCTGCATTAGGCGGTGCCAGCGCTTGCCGTCCGGTGCGAGAACAGATTCGGCGGCGCGCAAATCCCGCTCGAGGGTTACGGCGGTGCCGTCGTCAAAGGGATGCGCTAATGGGGCTGGCGAGTGAATCCACTCCAAGCCGTGAGAATGCAGGGGAAGGGAAGAAAAAAACGGGGAACCGGCGGCGAGTGGATGGACCGCGGAACCGAAGTCGTGGAGGAAGCC
>DATBYP010000062.1:0-2960 GCA_036513675.1 Candidatus Acidiferrum sp. | reverse complement strand
GCGCCTGATTTGCGTCGCGAACTCGGAAAAGTCCCGGGCCAGGTTTTGCGTCGTAATCCACATGGACGAAATCGCTGGTAGGACGTAGCCGATACCTGGGAAATCCTACTCCCGCCCGTGATAAGTAAACACTAGCCGACTTACCAGGACTTGACTCTCGAATCGTCAAGGCCTCAGTGACGATTGCTCCGTTCCTCCAATCATATGGCTCATCCAGAACTGTTCTCTATTTCTCCGCCAGCTCCTTTTGAAAGGCCTGCTCAATTACATCGGCGGCTAGGTCAAGCCCGCGCGTTTTTGCAATTACCTCTTTGAAATAATGGGCGCGTTCGACGTAGCTGCGGTTTGTGAGCACCTTTCGAATTAGCTCTAAGAGATTGTCCACAGACAGATTGTCGAGGTCTACAAATTCGCCTACACCGTGATGAGCAATTCGAGCAGAAATGCCGGGCTGGTCAAAGGCAATCGGAATCGCGACCATCGGCACGCCTTGCGCCAATGATTCGAGCGTGGTGTTTAGCCCGGCGTGCGTGATGCAAAGTGCCGCTCGCTTGAGAAGCTCAATCTGTGGCGCTCTGGGTACGACGATTGTGCCCAGCGGTATCGGTTCGAGACGATCCAGGTGGATGTTCGTTCCGATAGACAGGACAACCTGGGCCTCGGGAACTTTCTCGACTGTTTCGAGAATGATCTTGTAGACATGATCGAGTCCGTTCACGAGGCTTCCGAGAGACGCGTAGATGAGAGGTTTGCCGTTCAGCTTCTCCCACGGAAATGGAATGGGCGCACGGCCTTCGCTCTCATGAAAGGGGCCGGCATAATGGAACTCTGGAGGCCACGGAATGCCTTGGAAGTCAAACTCCTTTGGCGTTTGTGAAATCACGGCCAGCCTTGGGACGGCAGTTGCGGGATTAGTCCAATCGATCTGCAGAGCGGCTTTTTCAGCGTATGCTTTTGCGAGGTCCAGGGTTGCTGATGCCATGCCGCCAAGCTTCTTCAGGCCTTCAAGGTTTCTGGTGCGGGCCTCCGGGGTGTCTTGGTGCGGCCAATTGTAAATACAAGCGGGAGTCGCTCCGGTTCCATCGATGTGAAGGGTGTTCCAGATGTGGACGCAAGGAATGTTGAGGCTCATGGGAATGAGTTCGAGGAATCGGTGCAACGTATCGATGACGAGAGCTTCCACACCGAGCTCTTTGATCAGCCGTGGTAGGTGTTCAAACGCTGCCTTCGCCAGGCCGGGAGTTAAGTGTAGATTCGTAGTCTCCACCGCAGCCAATCCGTGCAGTCTCGACATGGGTGCGAGATATCTATCCAGTGAGCCCAACGGAAACTCAATTTCGCAATAGGGTATGAAGGTGAGGCCCGCGGCGCGAACAGTGGGCTCGATGTCAGGAATGCCAATAAATACAACTTCGTGGCCGAGGCTTCGCATCTTGCGTGCTAGCGCGGTCATAGGGTTCAAATGCCCAGTAAAGGGCAGACTTACAAAGCCAAGTTTCATAGTGAAAACCCCTTCGGCCTCTTCCGAAGCTCACGACTCCGTGTGTCGATGCCGCGGGACAAACCACCGCCAGCTTTGCTATCGGTCCTGTCCTCCAACATGATTGGCTGCCATTTTTTAGCTCTATCAGTTTCGGTATCGTGGAAGCGTTCGGCTCCTCCCAATGTGAAATGAGTGGGCCTCGACGACTTCATTTGTGGTCACAGTGGTATTAGCGTAGTTCGGGATATTGACGTCGAGGGCAGCGTGCATCTCTTCATCCGAGTAATCTGCGGTCGCGTCTTTTACCATCGTGACCTCGTAGCCAAGCTCGGCGGCATAACGAACAGTTGCCTCCACACACGTGTGTGCTATGAGTCCCATGATGATGAGCTTATGGATGCCGTGTTCTTGAGCTGCAAATCCAAATCTGTGTTAGCGAAACCACTGGAACCCCAGTGCTCGAGGGCCACGATGTCACCCGGTTGAGGTTTGAACGCGCTGCGGATCTCGCCACCCCACGTGCCGTATTCGAAAGTCTTTCGCGACCAAGCTGCCTTCTGAATTGGCGCAATGTACTTCCAGGTCTCGTAGTCGCCTGGACGGTAAAGACGATGCAGCGTTCGATTCGAGTGATGTTGGATTGCTTTTCTGAAACACTTCTTGTTGCGGTTTGTTCCATGATTTCATTCCTCCAATTTCTAACCAAACGTGAAGTCAAGCGCCTGAACGCCGGGATCAAGAAATTCGATCTCAAAAGTCCGGTCTTCTACTTGACCCTTTTGTCGGATGAGCTGATAGAGACGAGGCTCCCGAATTTCGCCGGAGCCGTCCGGGGCAGTGTCTACGCCGCAATTTTCGCCGGGAACCGCGCCATCCAGCCTTACGACAAAGCGTACTAGCTTGGCTTCCTTCGCAGGAGCTAGCACCAAGTGCAGGTCGCGGCTGTGGAACCGGAACACGATCTTACCCGGCACTGCCTGGAGCACGGCGCTCTCGGCATTGACGTTCCACGACCCGCTCAAGCCCCAATGGTTTAACGAGGGTTTCGCGGGCGCGCTGAATACCTGGATTGAATCTTTATGCACTCTTTCGGGCGAGGCGAAATTCTGGGCTTGGCGATGTCCGATATATGTTTCGGGAGATCGCCCATCCATCCAGTCAGGGGCAGCCTCGATTCCAACAGCGGATACGCTAGTCGTGTCAGAAGCAAGCCCAGTTACTCCGTTTTCCTTCAGAAGTTCCTGGATGACGCGCTCGATATCGCCATAATCGCCCTCCCCAAAGTGGTGGTAGCGAATTCGCCCTTTCGCGTCGACGAGATACTGGGCGGGCCAATATTGGTTATTAAACGATTGCCAGATCCTATAGTTGCTGTCGATGGCGACAGGAAAAGTAACGTTCAAATTGCGCACGGCATTTTTTACGTTAATCGGTTCGTGCTCGAACGAAAACTCCGGCGTATGCGCGCCGATCACGA
>DATBYP010000061.1:0-7136 GCA_036513675.1 Candidatus Acidiferrum sp. | reverse complement strand
CCCTTCCGGTTTCTGTTGCATCGGCTGGCCCCGCAGGAAATCGTTTTCTTCCTCTTCTTCTTCGCGATCTCCCGGCCCTTTGGGATTGTAGCGTTCCATCTCCATCCGCTCCTCCGCGGTAAGCTGCGGCAGGTGGCGAATGAAGTGCACCAGCTTCCAGCTATCCTCCTCCGAGCCATGCCCGCCGCCAAACGCGGGCATGCCCGTGAAGCGCACGCCATTTTCAATAATCCAGAAAATTTCACCGTCGGCGAGCTTTTGCGTTTGCTCCCGCCGGAGATCCGGCGGCTTCGGATACAGATTGCGGCCATATGACGTATCGCCGCTCCCGTCATTAGCGTGGCATATGGCGCAATGATCGGCGAAATGCAAACGAGCATCGCGAAGATTGTCCGGCGTTCCGGCGGCGGGATTCTGCTGCTTGCGGGCGCCTGCGGGAATAGCCAAGTGCCTCGCGTTACGCGCCAACATGGTTTCGAGCGCCGTAGGGTTCGCGCGCGAGCTCAAGCCGTTGTGCAAGATGGAAGCAGCGGCAATCGCTACCAGAGCGATAGCGATCACAATCGCCAGGAAGATCGCATTGCCGCGACTCATGATCGGACCATATGGTAGCGGACCAAAAGGGACCAAGCCAGCACGGAGCGCGGCGTGAGCCTCGTCCTATTTCATAGAGTGCATTCATCTCTGATAGGATACATATGTCAGAGATTTGACCAACCCCCGAGGCCCCGCGATGCCTCAGGCATGGATGCCGCAGATGAGTGCTAACCCCGAAGAAGCGAAATCGCAAGCCTCTTTATCGTTATGCTCTGCCGCAGTCCTCGAGTGTTTGGACGCCAGCCGCGCGGGCCGCGAACTACGTTTTGAGCAAGGCCTCCTGCTCGCCAATGCTCAAGGCGCCGATCTAGAAGCCCTGGTCTCGTTCGCAAACACGCTGC
This sequence comes from Candidatus Acidiferrum sp., assembly GCA_036513675.1. GTDB lineage: Bacteria > Acidobacteriota > Terriglobia > Acidiferrales > UBA7541 > Acidiferrum. The sequence goes on along the minus strand of DATBYP010000061.1, from coordinate 6,198 downwards.
GACGCGAAACCGTAGGCGACGCGATCACCTACGTCGTAAACCGCAACATCAATTTCACAAACGTCTGCTTCGTAGGCTGCAGCTTTTGCGGATTTGGCAAGGGCCCCGGCGCGCCGGATGCTTACTCCCTTTCTCCGGACGATGTAGTCCGCAAAGCCCGCGAAGCCTGGGAAACCGGCGCCACCGAAGTGTGCATCCAGGGTGGCCTCCCGCGAGATCTCAACGGTTTCTTCTACCGGGACATTCTGCGCGCTATCAAGCACGCCATTCCCGCCATGCACGTGCACGCCTTCTCGCCCATGGAGATTTCCTACGGCGTCGATAAAACCGGAATGCCGTTGCGCGATTATCTCCAAATGATGAAAGACGAAGGCCTCGGCAGCATTCCCGGCACCGCCGCGGAAATTTTGGACGACCGCGTCCGCCGTGAGCTAAGCCCGAACAAATTACCGGTCGCCCGCTGGGTGGAAATCATCGCCATGGCGCACGAACTCGGCATTCCCACGACTTCTACAATGATGTACGGCCACGTCGAAGAACCAGCCGATTGGGTCCGCCACATTCTGCTGCTGCGCGCAATCCAGAAGCGCACTGGCGGGTTCACCGAATTTGTGCCACTCGGCTTCATCCACGAAAATACGCGCCTCTTCAAGCACGGCGGCGCGCGCCCCGGCGCCGGCCGCGAGGAGCATTTGCGCGTACACGCCCTGGCACGCGTTCTGCTACACGGCGCAATCAAAAATATTCAAGTCTCCTGGGTCAAACTCGGTTTCGACACTTCGCTGGCCTGCCTCAACGCCGGCGCCAACGATTTCAGCGGCACGCTAATGGAAGAGAACATTTCGAAAGCCGCGGGCGCAACCTTCGGCGAATACGTCTCGCCACAAGACTTCCGCCGCATGATTCGCTCTATCGGCCGCATACCGGCAGAGCGCACCACCACATACAAAATTCGCCATCTCTTCAACTCCACCGAAGAAGACGCAGCCGTTCCCGCGCAGCCCCAGTTAAACCTCCTGCAAAGCGGACCACCCGTTTCCTACGCCGAAGGCGCGTACTGAGGCCACTTAATGCGCGCATTGCTCTTGCCCATCAAAGATTTGCACCAAGCGAAGCAGCGCCTCGCTCCGCTCCTGAGTCCCCAAGAACGCTTCGGCCTCGCGCAAGCCATGCTCGCCGACACGATTCGTGCAGTCCGCGGCGTGCAGCGTGCCGAAAGAATCTTCGTCGTGACGAACTATCTCCCGGCGATAAAGGCCGCGGAAGAGAACGGCTGGAAACTCCTGCGCGAAGAGCAGCAAATCTCGGAAAGTGTTTCCGTGGACGCCGCTTCAAAACACTGTGCGGAATGCGGCGTCACTGCGTTGCTGCGCCTCCCTTTGGACGTGCCGCTCGTGCAAGCTACCGACATTGACGAACTGCTCGCAGTAGAATGCGCCCCGCCAGCCCTCGTGATTGTCCCGTCGCGTGATGGCAGCGGAACCAACGCCATCCTGCGCATGCCCCCCACGCTGTTTCCATCGCATTTCGGCAACGGCAGTTTTGCGAAGCATTGCGGGGAGGCACAGCGCGCCGGCGCGCAAATCTTGGTCCGCCGCAACGCTCACCTGGAAATGGACGTAGACGACGAAGCCGATCTGCGAATGCTCATGCGCCAGGATTTGCGCGGCACGGAAACAGGTGCATGGCTGCAGCGCAGCGGTGTGCAACAGCGCCTGACCCAACCCACTGACAAGCCAGTGGAGCAGGCCGCAAATATCTAACGCAACTAGCGAGCTTTCTTAGAAGAGAGACAAGTCGAGGACCAAATCCTCCGGAGGTTGAAATGGCTGAGCAACTACCTGACAAATATGCGGATCTGCTAAGCAACAAAAAAGCGTTCGCGAACTTGGGCACGCTAAACAGCGACGGCAGTCCGCAAGTGACCCCCGTCTGGGTCGACTACGATGGCAAGTACGTGCGCGTCAATTCCGCGCGCGGCCGCCGCAAGGACAAAAACATCGCCCGCGACCCGCGCGTATCCTTATCGATTCAGGATCCCGAAAATCCCTACCGCTACCTCGAGATTCGCGGCAAGGTCGTGGAAGCCACGGAAAAAGGCGCCGACGATCACATCAACAGCCTCGCCAAAAAGTACCTCGGCAAAGACGTCTACCCCTTCCGTCAGCCGGGCGAGAAGCGCGTCATATACAAAATTGAGCCCCACAAATTCAGCGCCATGGGCTGATCCGATTTTCCGCGTCAAGAAGAAAACCTAGAGCCGGGCCGCCACGCGAGCCACGATGTGCTCCTCGTTATCGCGCAGAACCAGCACCAGGCTGTCCGTCAGCGGAACGCCCGCGCTAGGCACCACATATTCGTAAGCCCATTCGAGCCGCTCCGGCAAATCGTGCACCCGCGCCGCCGCGTCCGGGATGATCTGTCTCACCGCAAAATATTTTCGCTCCACGTCTCCCACCGGCCGCAGCTCCACCCCGCGCTTCCAATACAAATACAGGTGCAGCGAGCTCATCATCGCGCGCGTCAAGTATTTCGGCGCGCCGGGATTTTCCTCGCGCGAAGGGCAAGTTCGGTCATACCAATCGTGCACAAGAAACGACAGCGTGAGCTGCTCGGGAAAATTCTCCACCGTCTCCGATCCGTGCCGAAAAATTGTCCCGCTCTCTTTGTCGATGCGCTTCAAACGATCGAAAAAATCGCCGGAAGTCACACGCCCGGCCAGTCGAAAACAAGGCCCCTTAGGAATCGAGCCGTTGGTCATAACGAACAGCCCGCCCTCGTAGTTCCAAACGCTCTTATCGCGCGCAAGGCCATGCGCGGCGCAAACCATCAGGAGGGCCGCGGCGCAGCGAGTCGCGTAAAGCAGCAGGCGCATCAGGAATCCTTGCCACGAGCCGGAATCTTTATTTTAGCCTCGGAATCCTACAGCACCCGCAAAAGAAACGAAAATCCCTCGAAAATTGTCCCCAGCACGATCCGCAGCCGCCAAATTCTCTGTGCTCTCTGTGTTCCTGCCTCTGTGCCCAGAGCGCCGTAGGTGCGGCACAAATTCGTTTTGGCATTTTTGCGATCAAGGCACACACCGAATCAACCGCGTAGCTCGTCCCTGGCGCCTTCCCCGAACCGCGAATGCCAAACCCGCGCCGCCCCAATCAAATTCGCTTCCTCGCCCAACGATGCCAGCGCAAGCTCCGTCTTCTCCCACGGCACAAACCGGCATCCCTGCGCAATCACCTTGCGCAAATCCTCGAGGGCCACGCTCTTCATCACACTCCCGCCCAGCACAATCATCTCCGGCACAAACAGCCCGATCAGATTCGCCAATCCCAGCGCCAAATAATACGTCTCGCGCTCGACCGCTTCGCGCGCTAAGGCATCTCCCTCGCGCGCCCGCTGGAAAATTTCCTTTGCGCCAAATCCGTTGGCATTTGCTTGCGGCCCCGCTTTGCTTTTGTACCAAGCCGCCATGGCCGGCCCGGTCGCCAGCGCCTCCCAGCATCCGCGAAAGCCGCAAGTGCAATCCGGCCCCGAAGCATCAATCACGTGATGACCAACCTCCGGATGCGACCGGTCGACGCCGCGATAAAGCTTCCCGTCGAGAATGATCCCGCCGCCAATCCCGGTTCCCACCGTTACGTAAATCAATCGCTGCTTGCCGCGGCCTGCCCCCCAAGCGGCCTCGCCCAGCGCCGCGGCATCGCCATCATTCTCCAGCGCCACGCGCACAGCAAACGCGCGCCCCAAATCCTTCACGGGATTGCAGCCCTTCCACGACGGCAGAAAGTCCACGTCCCCGAATTCCCCAGTGAAGGGATACACCCAACCCGTCGACCCAATCCCAATCCCTGAAATTTCTACGCCTGCTTTGTGCGCCACGTGGCGCAGCATAGCCGTAATCCGTCCGAGCCCATCGGCGTACCCGCGTTCCCCTGCCGTAGGCGACTCCAGCTTCGCCAGCACCGCGCCGCCGTCGTCCACCATTCCGACAGCGATCTTCGTGCCCCCAATGTCCACTGCCCCAATCACAAACAATCCTTCTCCGTTGCAGCCGCGCCCAGCCGTTGTAGGGGCGTGCTTCAGCGCGTCCCAGTATTTTTCGGTAACAACCCTGCCTCATCCTCCACCACAAACGAACAAAGCCGAAACGTATCCGGGTCCGCCCCCGAAAGCCGCGCCAACCGCTCCGCCACAAGCTGCGCCGGAATAATATCGATCAAAAATTGCCACTCGCTCGCAATCTCCGGAAGCTGAAACACAAGATCACCCGCATCCTCCGGCAGCCGCTGCCCAATCAGCATCACCCGCGCACCCAGTTTCCGCAGATCGCGCGCAAGAGCCAGATCCTGTTCGCGCATGCGCGCCCCATCGATCCAGATCGCAAAGCGCATATCCTTCTGCACAATTTCCTGCGGCCCGTGGCGGAAGCTAGCAGCCCCCATAGCCGTAGCCGGCGACTTCACGCCCTCCTCCCACATCAGCCGAGCCTCATAAGCGCTCCCCAAACTCGACCCCCGCGCCAGAAAATAAGTCGTGCTACCCGGCGCCAGCCACTCCGAATTCTCAATCTGTTCCTGCCATTTCGGAATGTATTTCCCAGCCGCGGAGAAAGCCAGCGAAAGCAAGTCCGCCAACGAAGCAACCAGTTTCCGGGAGGGCGAGTCCGCGAGCGAAGCATTCAGTGGTGCCGGGCGCGAGTCTGCGAGCCCGGATTCTTTAGGGGGTCGGACCTTTAGGTCCGACATTGAGCTACCACCGGCATTGGGCTTTAGCCCCTGAAGAAAATCTCTCCCGGAGACCACGGCGGCCGCCAAAATCCCCGCAGCCAGCGCCAAAGTCGTATAAGTATTCACCGAAATCGCATGATCCATCGCCACCGGAACCACAATCGCAATCTGCGCCTCCCGCGCCAGCGCCCCATCCGCCGCATTCGTAATCCCAATGACCGTCGCCCCGCTCTCCCGCGCCTTCGCCAGCAACTGCACAATCTCCACGCTGCGCCCGCTGCGCGAAATCACAATAAGTACCGACCCCGCCGGAATCGCCGCAAACTGCACCATCTCCGCCGCATCCACCATGTAAACCGGCCGCCCACCAACCTGAAACAGCGCCGAAACATTAAGCCCCGCATGCCAACTGCTCCCAATCCCAGTCAAATACACATGCCGCCCGGCCCGCATTGCAGCGACAGCCGCATCAAGCGCACCTCGCCCCGCCCCAGACAAATGCTCGAGCGTAAGTTGTAATTCGTTAGGCTGTCGCAGTATGTCCCGCAAGAAATGAGTCATTTGGTTTTATGCGCTCTTCGGTTGAGACAGGCGCAGAATCGTGCGCTGGGTCGATAGAAAAATCAAGTCGCCGCGTATAAGTTGCTTTCCTTTTTGGTTTCATCTCCGAGAATAAATTAGTGATATCGCACCCACGAGCGGTTAAGCTGACCGAGTTGTTCGTCAGGTCGAGGCTCGCATGCGATATGTCGGCGCCGCAATCTTAATTTGCCTTGGAACGTGCCTCTTATTTGCGAGTGCTATCGCGGGATGTGGAGTACATCTACCCGGAGATGCACGGATTGGGATCCCTTTGGCACTGCTCGGCATCGGGACATACCTCGGAGCTTACAGAATTGTGCGCGATCTACCCGGTGAAACGGGTTTTCGAATAACCATCAGCTTCACTCTCTTGTGGGGGAGCCTAGCCCTACCTATTAGCCTGATAAGACTAGGTTTTGAAAGAATCAGCATGAGCCCAAGCGAAGTTGCAAGTTTATACGAAACCATCAGTTACCCGTACGCGATAAGCGCCGGTGCAATGTGCATCGGCGCCCTTATCCCTCTCAATGGCCGTCCCAAAAGCGTGAAATAGTGGCCTGGGCTGGCATGCTAACGAAGGAGGGCAACCAGACGTAAAACACTACGGATGGGTCATGTCTTCGGGGTGGACGAGAGCGTCGAATTCTTCGCCGGTTAGGAAGCCCAGCTTCACCGCCGCCTCGCGTAAGCTGGTGTTCTCATGATGCGCGGTGTGCGCTACCTTCGCGGCATTGTCGTAGCCAATCTTCGGCGATAGCGCGGTCACCAGCATCAGCGAATTCTTCACGTACTTATCCACCTGCTCGCGGTTCACTTCGATGCCGATCACGCAGTGCTCGACAAAGCTGTTGCAAACGTCCGCCAGCAACTCCACCGAGTGCAAATAATTGAA
>DATBYP010000060.1:0-12856 GCA_036513675.1 Candidatus Acidiferrum sp. | reverse complement strand
TTGCACCTACGATCACCACGCTATTTTTCCGCCACTGATAACTCAGCGGGGCGGTGCCCGTGGCAACCACGCTGAAGGAAGCTGTTTGCCCGACCGTAACCGCCTGACTTATCGGCTGCGTGCTAATCGAAGGCGCCACCGCGGCCGCAACGCCGCTTCCGGTAACAGCGAGTGTATACGGAGATCCGGGCGCATTGTTCGTAAAGCTAATGGATCCGCTCACGCCTCCGGCCGTCGTGGGTGCAAATTGCACCGTGCACGCTACGCTCTGCCCAACGCTGATCATTGCCGGCAGGGAAAGTCCGCTGATTCCAAATCCGTTTCCCAACACCGTCGCCACGTTCACCACAAGATCGACGTTGCCGCTGTTGGTCAATTGCGCGCTCTGCGTGCTAGTTTGGCCCAACGCCACATTTCCAAAATTGAGTGACGCCGGAGAAACCGTCAGCCGGGGCCCTTTGCCCCTTCCCTGTACTGAAACTGACAGCAGCGAATTCGAGGCATTGCTGGTAACCGAGAAGGTGCCGACCACGTCGCCAACCGACTGCGGTACAAACTGAATCTGAATGGTGCTGCTCTGACCGGCGGGAATCGAGGAGCTTCCACCGGCAAAGGTAAGATTGGTGCCGGAAATCGTCGCCGTGGAAATGTTGACGGTCTGTGTTCCCGTGTTCGTAATGCTTAGGCTCTGGGTCGCACTGCTTCCGACAGAAACGTCTCCGAAGCTGATGCTGCTGGGGTTTGCCGAAAGAACCCCGGGAGTCCCCGTCGAACTCTTCGCACTGACCAGGCCTGAGCAACCCGATAGCCCAAGGATTGCGGGGATAGTCGCGAAGGCCAACAGAAGAACAAAGACGCTATCGACAACTCGATGCCTAATTCCGTCAACCGAACACACCCATAGCCCGCTAGTTATTCGCACCGTTTTTCTCCAGCCTAAAAGCAGCGTCGGAAGAGGAACTTAGAGAAGAGGTAGCGGTCGCTGCTCTGTATGGCCCAAACTTTTGTGCTCCGACCTACGAACACACTAGATGAAAAAACCGCACTTTAACTACTGGTGAAGAGGTCAGTTTTGGGTCAGTGCAAGTAACTGCGCTTAGGCCTCCGGGCCATCCATCGAGACACTGTACGTGCGCCCAACCATGGACCAGGCTCAAGCTGTACCGAAACTGACGTGAACACTGCTGTCCTCCTACCTACCCAGCGCCGTCACGATCCCCGGTTCGCAAACAAAAAAGTCCAATCTAATCGCCGAGTCAAACAAGGAGAGAGAAAATGAGGAAACTTAATATTCTGCTGATCATGTGTTCCGCATTGGTTCTTGCTTCGACGGTCCGAGCTCAGAGCGCTCCCGGCGTGAACAACGCCGAGTTGAATGGCAACTACGCATTTACATTTAACGGGATGACCACCGGGGGCGGAGGCGCCTCGACCGCCTTCGCCGCCGTGGGAAGATTTACGGCGGACGGGGCCGGGAATTTGACGAGCGGTGTATTAGACACGAACGGCATAGGACCGCAGGAGAAGCTAATCGCTCAAACATTCACCGGAACTTATCAGATCGGTGCTGACCACAGGGGGGTGATGGCCTTAAATATTCCGGGTGGAGGCACGCTCGCGTTCGCTATGATGGCCAACGGCAACGCCAATTTCATTGAGGTCGATGCCGCGGGAGGGCACGGAACAGTTGGTTCCGGCACCATGGAAAAGGCGGACACCACCGCATACAACACGGCCAAAATAGTGGGCGACTACGCGTTTGGTGTAGTCGGCTTGGACGGCTCGAACAATCGCACCGCTATCGCCGGTCGCCTCACTGCGAACGGAGCAGGCACTTTCACCAACGGAGCCTCAGACGTCAACCAATCAGGGTTGTTCACAACTTGGAACGTCTTTGGGGCCAATTACATGGTAACCGACACGATAAGCGGGCGGGGCATAATGAACCTGCCTCCGTTGGCTGGCGGAGTGCCCACGAACCTTAATTTTGTTTTTTACATCCTTAACGCAGAAAAGCTGTTCGCAATGGAGACTGACGCCGTCACAATTGCGACCCCGCTCCTAAATGGCGTTGTGCTGCAACAGCAAAGTCCCATCGGAGGTTTCTCCAGCGCTTCGCTGAATGGCGGCATGGTGATTTACCTTACAGGACGTGCCGGCTCCGGGTGCGGTGTAGGAACAGGCCCGTCGTCCAACGTGCTCGCAGGCCTGCTCACTGCCAACAGCGTTGGTGGTCTCAACCTAACCTATGACCAGAACTGCGGCGGGGCACCAACGTCTGCAACTGGTCTGCTCGGGACTTATAGCTTGGCTAGCAATGGCCGGGCAGCAATCCGGGTGGGAACGGATTATGTAGTTGCCTACATGGTGAGCCCGAACCAAGCCTTCTTCATTGTCCCAGATAGTTCTGTGTTGTTCGGGTTCGGCGAGCCCCAGGCAGCAGGGTCGTTCACCAATAGCACAGTGCTAGGCAGATATGCCGGATTGACGACCACCCCGGCGACGCTCGGCGTTACTATCTTCTCCGGCGAGTTCACGGCGGACGGTGCCACTCCAACTGGCAATCTTACCGGCACCCAAGATATCGGCGCGCCGAGCGGAGCAACTTCGCCAGCAGCTAATGCCACGTATTCCGTATCCTCCGTCCCAACAAACGGAAGAGGAACCATCGCGGGGAGCTTCGGAGGGAACGGCGTCGTCTACGTGATCTCCACTTCGAAATTTCTGTTGGTTTCGTTGAGCGATACGAATCCGGCAGTTTTGATGTTTGAGCAGTAGTTTTGATGGGCACCACGACGCAATGTCCGAAGCTCGCCTCGCACAAAACCGAGGAATGGATCCTGCGCCTTTCAATTCCAACTGATTTATGGCCTTTTGCCGTCAAAAGCGTCGCCGATGACCTGATCCTTCCCGGTCTACCAATGCCTCAGGCCTGGCGCACAAGAATACGATCATCGGCGGGAAGGACCCGAATCACTATTCGAGTCCTCCAGTGGGAGCCGAATCATGAGCGTCGTTCCACGCCCAGGAGCCGAATTGATCGAGAGTGTTCCCCCAATCGCATTTAAACGCTCCTGGATCCCGATCAATCCCAACCCTTTGCGCTTACCTGCCGCGTGTACTACGCTGAGATCAAACCCCACACCATCATCGCGAACGGAGCAGCACAAAGTCCCGTCTTGCCTTCGCCGGACTTGAATCCAAATTCGGGTCGCCTTTGCATGTTTGGAAGCGTTAGTGAGCGCTTCCTGTACGATTCGGTAGAGTGCTGTTTCCATGGCATCAGGCAGTCGCCCGGCGAAAGCCGCCGTGACCTGGATAGGAATGTGAGCGCGTGTCGAAACGTTTTTCGCCAGGAATCGGATGGCCGGAATCCAACCCAGATCATCTAGTACGGTCGGGCGCAGCTCATGAGAGTACCTTCGCAGCTGCTGTTCAACCTGATTCAGTAATCCTTCAAGGTCCCTGATCTGTTGTTGTTTGTCGGGCAATTCCGCCGCCAAGCTCGCCAGCGCGAGATGGACTGCCACAAGAGCCTGCCCCGCCTCGTCGTGCACTGCATACGCAATGCGCTTGATCTCTTCCTCTAGCGTTTCATTGAATTGACGCAGCGCCTTCACCGCATCCTGAAATCCACGGTGCGCCATTTCGTAGGGAGACAAGCTCTCTGTCAGGAAATCGGCGCTCGCCCGTAGCAGCCCTCCATCGCCTTTCCCCTTTCCCGCTTCACGAGCAATCCCCTGCAGAGCCCGATGATGAATAGCCACAAGCTCGACAAGGCTCTTCCCTTCCGTCATCGCTTTACGCCCAAGCTCATAAGCGCGGCCCAGTCCGGCTTCTCCACTCCGCGCCGCATATTCACTCAGCGCAGACCGGTAATCATTTTCAAAACTTGGTTCCTGTTTCGTTGTTCGCCTTGCCGCCATCTTCATGGCCGAATTCCGGTCAATCGAGCTACCAACACGAGCGCGTCGTCACTTCCACGACAGTACTGTTCGAGGATTCTATCCGCCGCTCTTTGCGGAGCCTCCAAAGCCGACAGGCTCTTTACAAATTCGCTCCTGACGCCATCCGTGGCAAAAATCAGAGTGTCTCCTTTTGCTATCGGAAGCACCGCGGCCTGAAGCGAAGGCAATTGGGAACCGACTACACCGGCGCGGAGAAGCAGCTCCTGTTCCACAATCCCTTTCGAAGCGCCCGTGCGCATCAACGCTCCTTGAACGTTCCCCACACCGATCCACGTCATCATTCCATGCAATGGGTCAATGGAAGCGAGACTTAGGACAATACCGCGCGTCATCCGAAGATTTTCGTGACACTTCTGCACGAGAGAAATGACCGGTTCGTCCGCCCTCGTCTTGAGGAGGGAAACCGCTGCTTTAGCGGCTACCCCAGCCTCTTCTCCGTGGCCGATCCCATCAATAGCCGCAACAAGAATTCCATCTTGCCGGCAACAAACCAGATGGTGATCGCCCGATTCGCTCTGACCGGGAAGGACAAACTTCGCCACGCCATATTCGATCAGCGGTACGCTTACTGTTTCCACTTTTTCACCGTGACGGTCGTTCCCCGACCGGGTTGGGAAGCGATTTGAAACTCGTCCATTAGGCGCCGCACGCCCGGCAACCCCAGTCCGAGGCTGCCGGACGTGGAGAACCCATCTCGCATCGCTTGAAGGACATCTGGGATTCCGGGACCCTCATCGGAAGCGATCACCAGGATTCCATGACGGCTAAAAGCATGGATTGTCTTCACGGTGATCTCGCCCTTGCGCGCGTAAGACACTATGTTGCGTGCAAGTTCTGAGATGGCAGTGGCAATGAGCGTCGAATCAGTTGCCGAAAAGCCAAGCTCTGCCGCCATGGCCCGGCCGCTCTGCCGGGCTGCTACGATATCTTGGTCCGAGTTGATGGCCACTCGGATTTCTCCAGACACTTTGGCTCTCTCTTACTCCACGCTCTTGAACTTTTGAATTAAGTACGCCAACCCTTCTTCTAGGTCCAGTGCCGTCGCAACTCCTTCCAGTGTCATCCCCAGCTGCACCATCGCGAAGGCCACCTCCGGCTGAATCCCCACGATGACCGTCTCCGCACCGCGCAGGCGTATCATGTGCGCGATTTCGCGGAGCGTGCGCGATGCAAACGAGTCCATCACGTCCATTGCCGTAACATCGACGATGACCCCGCGCGAGCGATGCTTCACCACCTGTTGCACCAACCCGCGGCGCAACTGGTTGAGGTCCGCGTCCGAGAGCGCTGCCTGAAAGGTCGCGATCAGCACATCGCCCTGTTTGAGAATCGGTACTTCCACGCCGCACTTCCTCCGATTCGCTTACCGCGGTTCCGCCAACGTCACCACCTTGTATCCCAATAATCTTTCTGCCTGCTCGATGCCCCCTTGCAGGTCGCCGACGGTGTTCATTTTTCCAAGATCGACACCGATGGTCACCAACGTCTGAGCAATTTCTGGCGAAAGACCCGTGACGATTACCGTCGCGCCTAATAGCCGGGAAGCCTCGACGGTTTGCACCAGGTGGTTCGCGACCGTGACGTCCATCGCTGCCACACCGGTGATATCGATTACGACGACCTTCGCACGGTTTGTCCGGATACCTCGCAGGAGCTGTTCCGTTAACTGCCGCGCGCGCTGAGGATCAATTACGCCGATGATGGGCAAAATAAGCAGCCGCTCGCGGACTTGTAAGACAGGCGTCGACAGTTCTCGAATCGCTTCCTGTTGCTGGCGGATAACCCGTTCACGTTCCTGTACGAAGCCCACCGCAACGGTGTTTGCGATTCGGTTCGCCGCCGGCTCGTACGCATCCAAAATGCGGTTCAGTTTCCTGAAATCCGTCTGATACTTGGCGAAAAGAGAACGCGCCAGGACGTCTCGCAGCAGCAGAACGATTCCCACAACTTCGTGTGTCTCGACCCCTCGCGGAATAATTCGTTCCGAAAGGTTCCGTGCATACGCCTGCAACGCTTCAAATGTTTCGGTCTCCAAAGCTTCAACGTAGCTGTCATACACCGAAGTCGCTTCCGCAAAGATCTCCTCTTTGGTCATTGCAGTGAGCAATCGTGTTTCCGAAATGCGCCCCACCCATTCCTCGCGGAGTTGATTGCGGTTCTGACGGAGGTGCGCAACAAGTTCTCGAAGCAATTCTGACTGCGCTTCGCTTCGCGTCAATTCCACCCCTTGATTGGTTGGTGTCCCCAAGTCCTTTGGACTGCTCTCTCGTTTGGCCATGTATCTATTCTCCTCGCCGTGAATGGCTTGGACCTGTTCCGTTCAGCCATGTGACCTGTGACAAATCTGAAAGCAATACCACGATTGCCTGGTAACACAAACAGATGAACCCTTGCAAGCAGACTAAGGTAAACACCTGAGTCCCTAGCTAAGTCTGGTCACCACATGGACTTCCTCCTACTCCTCCAACAGCCAAATCTTGTCCCCCAAAGTCCTTAAAGGAATTACCCGTATAAACAGTAGAGCTTTTCCCGGCTTGTCAGCTATCCGCCTCAGTGCAACTATGACACTGCTCGTAAGCGCTCCGATAATTGCCGACAGGGGGGTCTGTGGCCCTACTCGATTCTCAAGGCAGCGGTGTTCCGCACGGTCGTCGCTGGAGGAGATCCCTGCCGAAACCTGCGTCTAGCCGGGTTCTAATGGATAAACCGAAGCGCCCTTCAGAAAGGCAACTCGAAGAGATGCTTCCCTCCACCTTACTGACTGCGGACGACAGAGAACTTCGCTATCTAGCCCTCACCGATGACCTGACTTGTTTGTACAACCGGCGCGGTTTTGTTGCTGCGGCGACGCAGCAGCTAAAGCTGGCACGCAGAAACGCACGGGGTTTAGTACTATTTTTCTGCGATATCGATAATCTTAAAACGATAAATGATTCCTACGGGCATCGAGAGGGAGATTTGGCAATTGTCCGTGCCGCTGGCGCATTGCAACAGACATTTCGTGATTCCGACATTCTGGCACGCCTTAGTGGCGATGAGTTTGCCGTGTTGGCCCTGGAAACTTCGACGCAAAGCCAAGAAGCGATTCTCCGTCGTTTGGAAAAGAATCTGAAGAAATCGAACGCGAACCAATTCCGCTACGAAATGTCACTCAGTGTTGGTCTGTCGCGGTTCGATCCCAAGCATCCCGTCTCGCTTGGTGAACTCATGGCGCAAGCTGATCAAGCCATGTATGAACAGAAACGGAGTCGACTCCGAGCATGTTTGACCAAACCATGAAATGTGCTGGTCAGACTGGCCTTTGTATTTCGTTCTCTTCCTAGTTACCTGGGCTTAGATGGGATAATTGAGAAGCGCGGCCCGATGGCACTTCCTGTAGACCTGATTAGCTTGCAAGAGCCGCACGCCGGGTCAGCCTAGTTGTCACATACTATTATGTTGCTACGGATTTTGGGTGCTTAATTACGTCGAAGTTGCAGGTTGGCTATTCTCCACGGCGATCACTCGCTGGGTATTTTGGCAGAACAGTTTATATTCTCCGGGGGAGAGCGTAGCTAACTGCTTTAGCCGCTCCTTGGCCCCTTCCATGTCCCTCACTGCTTCTACCCAAATGAACATTCCGTCAGGATATTTCTTGAAGATGTCGTAATTGCATTGCACAGCCCGGACCTCGAATTTCTCGTAGTGTTAAGCCGGGCTTACTTTTTAAGAATACAATCCTTCCAAATTCTCGCAATCGGGTAAACCCACGCAATCACAATGGGGCACGTCCCTTAGGGATTTCCGCGAACGGAGGTGGGGTTTCGTACGACTGCCGGACTTCTAGCTTCCTGTATGGTTCCTTAGGGGTGAAGACCTGTAAATGAAAAAATGAGCTCGGTCTTTTTCCGCGGCTACTTTGCTGAGAATCGAAACACGGTCTGCGAATGAAAAGCCGCGTTCGGTTTCAGCAGCGTGCTGGGAAAATTTGGATGATTCGGCGAATCCGGAAAGTGTTGCGTTTCCAAGCAAAAAGCCGCGCGCTGGGTGTAGGCCTTATTTGCTTTGCCCTTCGCGGAGCCGTCGAGAAAATTCCCACTGTAAAACTGTATTCCAGGCTCCGTCGTTAACACTTCGAGTTTCCGGCCGCTCTTCGCATCATAAGCTTCCGCCGCGATCGACAACCCATTTCCGCCGCTGGAGCGCCCAAGCACCCAGTTGTGGTCGTAGCCCTTCCCGAACACAAGCTGCTCGTAATCTTCGTTGATGCGCTTCCCAATAGCAGTGGCCGTGGCGAAATCCAACGGCGTGCCTGCAACATCGCGCAGTTCACCCGTGGGAATCAGCGTCTTATCGACTGGCGTGAACTGCTTAGCATGCAGCGTCAGGACGTGATCCAAAATGTCGCCGTTGCCTTCGCCTGCAAGATTGAAATAAGAATGGTTACTGAGGTTAAGAACCGTATCCTTGTCGGTGCTCGAGGTATAGTCGATCTTCAGATCGTTGCGATCCGCCGGCACCGTGAACACAACCTTCACTGAAAGATTCCCCGGGAATCCTTCTTCTCCGTCGGCACTCAAATAAGACAATTCCAATGCCGCGCCATCCTTAACATCGATCTCTCGCGCCTTCCAGATTTTCTTGTCAAATCCTACGATTCCCCCGTGCAACGTATTGTTGCCGTTATTCTTCGGAAGAGTGTAGGTCTTCCCGTCAAGCGCGAACTTCCCACCTCCGATGCGATTCGCATATCTTCCAACCGTCGCGCCGAAATAGGACTTTCCATTCTCATACCCGTCCAGCGTGTCGTACCCCAGTACAACGTCCGCCGCCTTCCCAGCCCGGTCAGGAACCCGCAGCACAACCACCGTGGCGCCAAAATTGGTGATCGAAACCTCTATCCCTTTCTTGTTCGATAGCGTATAGAGATCAATCTGTTCCCCGCTAGCGGTTTTGCCAAACGATTGCTTTCGAATGGTTCCTCGCATTCCTTGCGAGCTCAGCGAGCAGGCAAGCAACAATTCGCCGACGCATATTAACGCACACAGTAAAGTGCGCGCCCTTTGTTTCGCGATCATGATCCCTCTCCTGTGCCGAGTTCTGCCAAACTGCGGGCAAGAATCGCGTACTGCGTATACTATCAAGCCGTCGTCCTTGCAAGGACGTTCATTCTCAAATTTTTCGCCGCAATCGTGCGACGAACACGGCCGCCAAGTGATCGCTCTACCGCAACGCTTCAACGTCGCTACCTATTTCGTGGACCGCAACATCCTCGAGGGCCGCGCGCAAAATGTCGCCATTGAATGCGGCGAAGAGCGTATCACCTACCAGCAACTCTTCGAGCACACCAACCGCGCCGGCAACGCACTTCGCAACCTTGGTGTCCGCACGGAAGAACGCGTGCTCCTCTTGCTCCCCGACACACCCGAATTCCTTTACTCCTTCTTCGGTGCCATAAAAATTGGCGCAGTCGCTGTCCCCGTCAACACGCAAGCCAAACCTCACGACTACGAATACATCCTCAACGATTCCCGTGCGCGTGTCGCCATCGTAAGCGAAAGCCTTTTGCCGCAGCTCGATGCCATTCCGCGCCAAAATCTCCCCTATCTCCGCAAAATCGTCGTGGTCGGCGACGCCCAGCACGCAAGCCAGCATCCTTATCTCCGCGATTTGATCGGCGCCGCCTCTCCTGTCCTCGCCGCCGCGCCCACATCAAAAGACGATCCCGCCTTCTGGCTCTACTCTTCCGGTTCCACAGGCGTTCCCAAGGGCTGCGTGCACCTGCATCACGACATGGTTGTCAGCTCGCACCACTATGCGCACGCCATCCTCAAAATCAATGAGCGCGACCGCTGCTTCAGCGTCGCCCGCCTATTTTTCGCCTACGGACTCGGCAACGCAGGCTACTTCCCCCTCTCCTGCGGCGCGACCACGATTCTCTCCCCCGCGCGCCCAACTCCCGCCCGCATTTACGCCGATATTGAGCGCCATCGCCCCACGCTCTTTTTCTCCGTGCCGACGAACTACGCGGCGCTTCTTGATCATCATCGCCCCGGCGGACTGGAATTCGACCTCTCCGGCATCCGCCACGCTGTTTCCGCCGGCGAAGCCCTTCCCGCTCCGCTCTTCGAACGTTTCCGCCAACGTTTCAACATCGAAATTCTCGACGCGCTCGGCTCCACAGAAAGCCTGCACATGGTCATTTCTAATCGACCCGGCGAGGTAAAACCCGGCTCCAGCGGAAAAATCCTTCCTGGTTTTGAAGCGAAAATCACCAGCGAATTCGGCCGCCTCGTCGCTCCGAACGAAATCGGTGACCTCTGGGTCAAGTGCGATTCCCTTTGCGCCGGCTACTGGAATCAACACGAGAAGACGAAAAGCACCTTCCTCGACCAGTGGTTCCGCACCGGCGACAAATACCGTCAGGATGAAGATGGATTTTTCTGGCACGCCGGCCGCGCCGATGACCTCTTCAAGGTTCACGGCCTCTGGTTGAGCCCCGCAGAAGTTGAGAGCGCGCTAATTGCGCACCCCGCTGTCCTCGAAGCCGCCGTCATCGCCCGCGACGACGAAGCCGGCCTAGCCAAGCCTGCCGCCTACGTTGTGTTGAAAACGGAATGCGCGTCCAACGAAAAGCTAGCCCGGGAGCTGCAAGATTTTGTCGCAGAGCGCATCGGCGGCTACAAACGCCCGCGCTGGATCGAGTTCCTGCAGGAGCTTCCCAAGACCGCCACAGGAAAACTTCAGCGCTTCAAGCTCCGCGAGCGCCAATCCCAACAAGCCAAAATCGACCTCTAACACGCACCCGACTTTTTTGGAGTGCGGCGGTCTTGCCGCCGCTTTTGAGGCCTAAGCACATCACCAACGTAAACATACAGCGCAATCGTGTGCAGTTGACGATTCCTCGCCTCGTTCCGAAATCAATTCACCGTGCCGCATATTTCTTCGTTTCCCCGGTCCGCGAATTCGATACCGCAAAGCTTCCATCCGCCGACCCTGTAACTTTCAAATACTTCCCACTGTCCGGCCCCTGCAAGTTCGCCAGAAGAGGCGCCGCCACGTTATGCGCGTCCCCGCCCTCCGCCGAATAATGCAACTGCCAAAGGTCTTCCAGTCCCGGTGATTTCTCAATCACATCCCAAGCCACCGGCGATCCTCCCTTTTTCTCGCCGTTATCCATGATCGCCACCCGCGGCGTGATCGCATGCACCAATACCGGTGTTCCGCTCGATGCGGTCCCATGATGGGACGCCACATAAATATCCACCGCTCCAATTTTGTTCATCGGGCACATCAACTCCAACTCTTTGTCCCCTGTCAAATCGCCCAAATCCAATATCCGCAATTTTCCAAACGTGATCAGCGTTCCCAACGACCGCGGATTCTCCGTCACGTCAACCGGCGCCTTCGCAGCGTTCGCGCAGCTCGCATTTCCCTTTCCTCCTCCCGGCAACGGCCTCTCAATCAATTCCCCATCCGCTGTCACCACGCGCACCTGCATTCCCGTAATCGGAAGCACTTCTCCGGCCTTAGCCGTAATGTGCTTGTACTTCCCTGTTGCCAGCAACTGCCGGTACGCAGCGAAAACTTTCTTCGCTCCCGCGTCATTCGTCTCGCGATTCTCGCCATGATCAACAAACGTGCCCACCGGAATTTTCGCCGCAAGCTGCGGCGCGCCTCCGACATGGTCATCGTGATAGTGGGTAATCAGCACAAAATCAATCTTCTTGATACCCGCATCCTTCGCTGCGGCGGCGATACGATCTGCGTCGCGCCCGTTATTGTCCGGCCATCCCGTGTCGATCAGTAGCGACTTCCCTTCCGGGGTCACAAACAGCGTCGCCTGCCCACCCTCCACATCCACAAAATAAACCTGCAAGTTCTTCCGTGCCTCGGGAGCCGGCGCCGCGCCAATAACTAATGCCACGGACAAACTCAGCAAGGCCGCAAGCATTCCCTTCGCCAAGAATCCTCGCAAAACTCACCTCCCGCGCCGCGTTTTGCCGCGCGAACTCGTCTTTTCCGTCTGCTTCGAACTCAAACTCTTCTGTCCCTGTTGCACCAGCGCCCGCGCCGCCCCAGTCGAGATGCCCCCATCAACCAAGAGCGTCTGCCCCGTAACGTATCGGCTCGCTTCCGCAGCCAAAAAAACCACCGCTGCGTCCAAATCTTCCGGCCGCCCCGGCCGCTTCACGGGAATGCGGTCGCAGATATACTCCACCCACTCTTTATCTTCGTAGAGCACCTTGTTCTGTTCCGTGCGAAACCATCCCGGCGCTAGGCAATTCACCGTCACGCCATGCTTCCCCCAATCATCCGCCAAACTCATCGTCAATTGCCGGATCCCGCCGCGGCTCGCACCATATGGCCCCAGCCCCGCATACCCCGCCACGCTCGTTACCGAACCAATGTTGATGATGCGCCCGTATCCGCGTGGAATCATTCGTCGCGCAACCGCCTGCGCCACAAAAAAACTTCCGCGCAGATTCGTATCCAAAATCAAATTCCAATCGTCCCAAGTCACATCCAGCGCCGGCTTGCGAACATTGCAACCCGCGTTGTTCACCAAAATATCCAAATGTCCGAATTCCTTTTCCGCGTCCGCCGCCATCCGCTCAATGCTTTCCAGATTTCTGACATCGAGCGCTAGCGAAACCGCCCGCTGCCCCAGCCCTTTGATCTCCGCTTCGAACGCACGCAAACTCTCGCGCGTCCGGCTCGTCAGCACCAAATCCGCGCCGGCCTTTGCCAGCGCGCGCGCCATGTACTGCCCCAGCCCGCGGCTCGTGCCGGTAACAATTGCCACCCGGCCGGAAAGATCAAACAGTCCACCTTTATTTCCATTGCTCACGAAACTGACCCCGGCGTAAGCACTACCTTCAGCAAATTCGGTTCGCGCGCATACAATC
>DATBYP010000059.1:0-16425 GCA_036513675.1 Candidatus Acidiferrum sp. | reverse complement strand
TTGAAGCCTTGCGATACGAATAAAGCGCGGACTGCGAATGAAGACAAAAAATAGATGGTTGATACTCGGAGGGGCGATCGCCCTGATTGCCCTGTTCGCCGCTTTTGGCTTAAATCACGCCAATGAGACGCAACATTTCACGGCCAAAGTCGAAAAGGGCGAAATTCACGATGTTGTCGAGGCCACCGGAACGATCAACGCGGTGATCACGGTGCAAGTCGGCTCGCAGGTCTCCGGCACTATCGCCAAGCTTAATGTTGATTTTAATTCGCGCGTACGTAAGGGCGACGTGGTTGCGCTGATTGATCCGGCGCTATTCCAGGGAGCACTGCTGCAGACCGCGGCGGATTTGGAGAATGCCAAGGCGAACTTGGCCGCGGCGAAGGCCAACCTCGAGAAGGCGAAAGCCTCGGCGGTACAAGCCAGGGCCGATTACGACCGTACGGTCGCGCTGAACAAAGAAGGAGTGATGAGCCAGCAACAACTGGACTTGGCCAAGGCTAACTTCGATTCCGCATACGCTGGAGTGAATGGAGCCGTAGCGAGCGTTACGCAAGCGGAAGCGCAAGTGAGTCAGAAGACAGCGGCGGTTACGGTGTCGCAGACAAATCTTAATTACACGGTGATTCGTTCCCCGATTGACGGGACAGTGGTTGCGCGCAATGTGGATGTGGGGCAAACGGTAGCCGCTTCCTTGCAGGCCCCGACTATTTTTACCATCGCGCAGGACTTGACGAAGATGCTGGTGTACGCGAAAACGGATGAGTCGGACGTCGGAAACATCAAGCTGGGCAAACCGGTTACGTTTAAGGTGGATGCATTTCCCAAGGATACGTTCCACGGACGCGTCACCCAGGTGCGCATGAACGCCACGACCGTGCAGAACGTGGTTACCTACGACACGATCATCGAGTTTGATAATCCGGAGCTGAAACTATTTCCTGGCATGACCGCGTACGTGACAATTCCTGTAGCCACCGCGCAAAACGTTGTTAAGTTGCCGAACACCGCGTTGCGCTACAAACCGCCCATGACCACCGAGGAAGTACTGGCGATCTACAAGCAACATGGAATCGAGGTAGATCAAAAGCAGAGCGCCACCGCGGATGCCGTTGCCGAGCGTAGCGTTGCGCAAGGCGGTGGCATGGGAAATCTCCCTCGCAAGCCGAAGGCTGACAGCGCAGTGGTCTGGAAACTGCACGCCGACAATACGATGGAACCGGTCAAGGTCTCGATCGGAATCACTGACCACTCTTATACGGAAATGACCGCGCTGCTAAAAGGCGAATTGAAGGAAGGGGACGACGTGGTCATCCGATCGATCGTGGCAAAGACGTCGACGCCAGGAGGAATACGGCGGTAGCGTGTTTCGGCGACGCGCAACCGTAGTGCCACGATGTCTTCCATGCCATCGGTGAAACAACCTGAGTCGGTTGCTTCGGTGTCCCCGGGCCACGAAGTCATCCAAATAGAAGACGTGCACAAATATTATGAATTGGGCGAGACGCGCGTGCACGCGCTGCGCGGCGTGAGCCTGGAAATTAAGGGCGGCGAATTCGTGGCGATTATGGGAGCGAGCGGCAGCGGCAAGTCCACGTTCATGAATATTCTTGGATGCCTCGATAAGCCGAGCTCGGGACGCTACTTGCTGGAAGGCACGAACGTTTCTGAGCACGACAAGAAGGCGTTGGCGCTGATTCGCAATCAGAAAATTGGATTTGTGTTTCAAGGATTCAATTTGCTGGCGCGTACGACGGCTCTGGAAAATACGGAGCTGCCCACGCTGTATACGAAAATCGATAACAGCGAACGGAGGCGCCGCGCCTCCGAAGCGCTGGCCATGGTCGGGCTGGCGGATCGCGCTCAACATTTTCCGTCGCAAATGTCGGGAGGACAGCAACAGCGCGTCGCCGTCGCTCGCGCTCTTGTGAATCGGCCGTCGCTCTTGCTGGCGGACGAGCCGACAGGAAATCTTGACAGCCGGACATCCGTCGAGATCATGGAGATATTTCAGAATCTGAACAACCAGGGCTTGACGATCGTGCTGGTAACGCACGAGCACGACGTCGCGCAGTTCGCCAAGCGCGTGCTGGTCTTCCGCGACGGCAAAATCCGCAAAGACGACGCTATCACAAACCGGCCAAACGCCTCGGAAGTACTAAAGACGCTACCAACCCTGGAAGATTAAAAGAGAGTTGATGGGAGCGAGGCAGGATCGACCTGAAACCTGCGCTGCTCTTACTTTGGTGAGGCAACACGTTCCGCAAGAACAGTTGATTGAGCCTCATTCTGGCTTGAGGGATCGTGACGAGAGCGTGAAAGGTCTAATTGAACTTTGTCGCGCGCGGCATGTTTTTCAAGGGAACTTTGGCCGGAGCGGGCACCAGCACCGGCGTTATTCGCGTTGCCGTGCGCGCCCAAAGTGTGACGCATTCTCCCGCGTAAACACCGAGTTCCCCGATTAGGATTAGCAGCGCCAGGCAGACGAATAGCACGCTGAAGAAAAGCCAGCAGACGAGAAGTTCCCGCACATGGTAGGAATAGAGGCTGAGTGGGAGGAACAACCCAGAGAACTGCACCATACGACGGCTATTTTGTGACGGATTCAAAGAATCCCCCATCTCACTCGACTTACTCGAAAGAGTAATCGGGGGGCGCGTGTGATGCCCCCCTATTATCCGGTACCAAGGCTAGTGCAGAATCAACCCACCGGCGTTACGCCGTTAGCGTGTGGGATTCTTCTTTGCCGGCCGGGTTTTCTCGCCGCCCTTGGTGTTGATCAGCGCCAAGTAGTCTTTGGCGTTAAACGGGTAGCGATGTGTAGACTGCTGTCCGGTGGTACTCAGGGAAACGTCCACGCGCCGGTTGTTGGCCAGGACCATCACGCGCAGATTGTTCAGCATTTGTTGTCTCTCGTTCGGCGTTACGTCGGGGTTCTGCGCTATCTGTTCCTTTACCTGTTCGGCAGTCAGATTACTCTGCTCCCCAAACGAGCGCGTCTCCAGGTGGTCCGCAGGGACACCGTGTTCGCGGAGGTAGTTCTTGGTGCGCGCCACGCGTCGCTCCGTAAGGCCCCTGTTGTACTCCACGGTGCCGCGGTTGTCTGCATAGCCACCGAGGATCAAGTGGGCATCAGGACTGTATTTCAGATATTTTGTGAAGTCTTGAGCCAAGGTTCTCAGGATTTTTTCCTGACTGTCGACCAAGCCGCCGTTGGGATTCGCCTCGAGTGGCCGCGCAGTCTGAAAATAGATGCTGTGCAGGGCCAGTCTCGTTTCCAGTTCTATTTGTTCCGGAGGTGGCAGAGGTGCTCGCAGTTCGGCATACAAGGAGCAATCGGCAGTTCCGCCGCGTCCATCGTCCACATGGCCGGTTATCGTGTAGCGCCCCGGTGTAAGACCGGAGGTATCGAACTTCACGGATGATCCCGTGCCGCGGACCCTTCCGCCATTGGAGTTCCAGGAGTAATTCAGAGGATCATCGTCGGGGTCACTGGCCATTGCAGTAATCTGAAATGGTTCGCCGATTACCGCCGAATTGCGGTCCTCGGAGCAGCTCATCGTGGGTGGGCGATTGGGCCTCAGTTCCACACGAAGTTCCGCCGAGCAGTCGGCCGTGCCGTCGCGCCCGTCATTCACGCGTACTTTTGCTGTGTAAGTCCCCGGATTCACACCGGAAGAATTCCAGCGGACTTCTGGGCCGTAGCCTTCCACAGTGCCCCCGTTTGTCGTCCAAGAATAAGTGAGAGGATCGTGGTCGGGATCGCTGGCGTTCGCGCGCAGAACAGCGAAGTCTCCCGATCCGACGTAGACCATAGATTTATCAATCGAGCAGGAAGTTGTGGGGAAGCGGTTGGCAGCCGGAAGCGGCGTTCCCCCACCGAACATAAAATTGAGGCCAACCTGTAGTCTGAGGCCGCGGATTTCCGTGCGTGGTGTCACAGCCGCCGCGCCATATTGGTAATTCGAGTAGACATAGTCGGCCCTGATTAGCCGGAGAGCAACATGCTTGGATAGATTGACATCAAGGCCGCCGCCGAGCATCAATCCTAATTTGTCGATATCGTGGAAGGCGTCTGGCATAAGGCGATGGATGCCCACCAACCCCTCAAGAAACGGGGAAAAATGGGTGGTGCGGAAAGTAACCTTTGGTCCCACGGAAAGGTTGGAGAGAGCCGCGTCGTCAATTCTTCCGGCTAACGTACTCTCGCCGCTGCCCCAATGAGTGCTGGCATCGAGAGTGAGTCCAAGCCAACGGTTGAAATCATAGGTAGCGCTGAGGCCAACGCCGCGGGGGTTGACTTCGAGGCGGCTGCTTAGCGGGAACAATGCTCCTGGAAGCTGGCCGTGCACATCCGCACCGGGGTGAAAGAAAGAGTATCCGCCGAAAAGCTCCCACTTCGGAGCAGGTCCGTCCTGAGCTGCGGCGAGGGTGGCAAACGTGCATAGGACAGCAATCATTGCCGGCAGCATCGCTAAGACGCGACCAGGATGGCTCTTTGCTTGAGATGACATGCGAATATTCCTCCGAATTTTCAAGAACGTGAAATCATGCTTTTCAGCCGAACCGGTAGCGGGCCAGCTTCAAGCTGGTCCCACTACCCAATGCTTTATGGACAGGGAGGTACGTTCACCATGTTCGTGTCCAATGTAACGGCGCCGTTTCGCGCGAGCGCTCTGCCATTCAGCGTTGCGCCGGTCGTAAGCGTGACGTCTGTGAGCGCCAGGATGCTCCCGTTGAAGGTAGAGTTGGTTCCCAGAGTCGCAGAACTGCCCACTTGCCAGAAAATGTTGTGAGACTGAGCTCCGCCAGCAAGGACAACGGAGCTACTGCCTAAAGTGGTGAGTGACGAAGCGATCTGGAAAATCCAGATGGCATTCGCGTTGCCCCCGCCGTCGAGGGTTAGTGCACCGGTTATCCCCAACGTGGACGTGGATTTGTAGAGGCCCGGGGCGAGGGTTAGCCCTCCTAAGTCTCCGGACACAGTAGCTGGAGCCGGCGCAGTTCGCCCCTGTAAGTCGAGATATGCGACAGTCAAGGCGGCTTGGGCGGCGGCGGCGGAGATGCTCGAGGCCGGTGGAGGATCGGTCAAGTGTATGGTCCCGGTCACCAGCCCCGGCCCGGCCGTGTGCGTCCCAGTCCCCACGTAAGTATTCGCCGGCGGGTCCTGAAAGCCAACCGCCGAACTACCTGGACTCAACCCTAGATCGCCCCTGACTATGGAGGCGCCCGTATTCGTGACCGTGGTGGCCCCCAGAGTTCCATAAGTGCAGGCCGCTCCCAATCCTGCCGAGGGCGGTGGCGGTGGCGGACAAGTGGGGGAGGTCGTGAAGGTCCATATCTTATTAGCCGCCAGCGCGTTGCCGAATGTGTCTTTCACTCCTGTGGTAATCGTCACGGTAAGCGTGGTGGTCGCTGGAAGGGCGGTGGCGGGTGTAAAGGTGGCAACATTGGTGGCCGAAACGTAAGTAACTTGTCCAGAGACGCTCGCCCCGGCGGAGGTCACAGTAAAGGTAGAGGTATTGATCGTCGCAGGGTTCATCGCCTTGCTGAAAGTTGCGGTGATAACGGCGGTGTTGGGGCAAACGAGGGTAGAGGCATCTGGTGGAGTTACAGAGGTAACCGTAGGCGGCGTCAGTGGATCGCCGGGATTGGATGTTCCCGCTCCCGCCCCTGCGGTCTTGTCCGCATCGCTGCATCCGACCAGTACGACGGCAGAAAGGAACGCCGCGATCCAAATCTTCCTAACCTTCAATATACGCATCAGCTTCTCCTCTTCACCCAGTTACAAGGCGTTCCGCGCTGCTACCCGCGACGATGTAAATATACGCAGTGGCGAAATGTATGTCTGTCTGGTAACAGACATTATTAGATATCTTTAATCTAAAATTAGTGTCGTATTTGAGACAGTTCTGAGCGCCTCGGTCTTGCTAAAGTACGGAGCGGTCGTGGAGCGACCTGGAAGGGCGTCTCCAATTGGGTACTAGAATGAAGAAATTTACAAAATCGAAGAAGATCAGCTCTTTCGACCCACAAGTGTTTCTCGACACGTCAGGAGTGGCAAGAAAGCTGGCAGAATTTCGGAGAGGCGAGTCGATCTACTCTCAGGGTGAGGTGGCGGATAGCGTCATGTACGTCCAGAAGGGCGGCGTGAAATTCTCCGTTGTTAATGGGTCCGGAAAAGAAGCTGTCGTTGCGATGTTTGGTCCAAACGACTTTTTTGGCGAAGGGTGCATGGCGGGCCAATCTGTGCGAATGGGCACGGCGACAGCGATTACTCCGACCACAATTCTGGTCATCGACAAAAACGAATTGTTGCGGGTACTCCACGCGGAGCATGAGTTATCGGACTATTTCATTACCTACATGCTTTCGCACAACATCCGCGTCGAAGAGGATCTGATCGATCAACTCTTCAATTCGAGCGAAAAGCGACTGGCGCGCACGCTACTCTTACTTGCGCGCTATGGAAAACAAGAACAGCCGGAGCGTATCCTTTCGAAAGTTTCCCAGGAGACGCTGGCGAAAATGATCGGGACCACGCGCTCACGCGTGAACTTCTTCATGAACAAATTCAGGAAACTCGGCTTCATCGAATACAACGGGAAAATCAAGGTCAATAAGTCATTGCTGACGGTCGTCCTGCACGAGTAAGGCGGCTAATTGTTCTGCGAACTGAGCCGCATTTCCCTCTTCGACAGAAGAGCCTGACAGTCGAAGCACATCAAGGCGAATTGTCTTGGTAGTCTCGCGGTGATTCTTCCGCAAATCCTGGATTCACTGGAAAACTATTGTCGCTGCCGAAAATAATGTCTGTTACAGAAACCGTAGCGCTGATTGAAGAGCAGTCTCTCGCGTTGGAAGCGGAACATAGCACACTGACACTTGTACCGGGGCGTCGTGTACTCCCAAATCGAATCGCAGTTGTGGGGAATTACCTTCCAAGGCGTTGCGGGATCGCGACGTTCACAACAGATTTATGCGACGCCATCCATACGGAATACAGTACGACGGAACTGCTGGCGCTCCCAGTAAACGATACGGAAGAGGGCTATACGTATCCCGCCCGAGTGCGGTTCGAGCTGGCCGAAGATAATCTGGCTTCCTACCGGCAGGCCGCGGACTTTTTAAATTTCAGCAATATCGATCTGGTTTGCCTGCAGCACGAATATGGAATCTTTGGAGGACAAGCCGGCGGCCATATCCTGGAGCTTCTGAGGCGTCTGCGAATGCCTGTGGCAACCACGTTGCACACGGTACTTCGCGATCCAAATCCCGATCAACGCGCGGTGATGGAGGAGATTGCCACGCTTTCGGACCGCATGATCGTCATGAGCCAGCACTCCGCGGATATCCTGCAGGAGATCTTCCACGTTCCGGTCGACAAGATTGACCTGATTCCACACGGCATTCCCGATTTACCTTTCACTGATCCGAATTTTTACAAGGATGGGTTCGGAACGGAAGGAAAAGATGTTTTGCTCACATTTGGGTTGCTCTCGCCAAATAAGGGCATAGAAAACGTCATCCAGGCTCTGCCAAAAATCCTATCGCGTCACAGTAATGTTATTTACATGGTTGCCGGCGCCACTCACCCGCATGTTTTGCGGCGCGATGGTGACAAATACCGCGCTTACTTGCAGAAGCTGGCAGCCGATCTCGGAGTCGGGGCCAACGTGATCTTCCGCAATCGTTTCGTGAGTCCCCAGGAGATGGTGGAATTGATCGGCGCGGCGGACATTTACATCACGCCTTACAAACATAAGGCGCAAGTCGTTTCCGGCACGCTTGCGTATGCGTTGAGCGCCGGCAAAGCCATCATTTCGACGCCCTACTTACATGCGATTGAGCTCTTAGATGAAGAGCGTGGCTCCCTTGTTCCTTTTGACGATCCGGAAGCTATCGTCGCAAAAACGATCGAACTTCTGGACAACGACACCGCAAGGCATGCCATGCGGAAACGCGCTTATCTTTACGCAAGAGAGATGGTGTGGAATCGCGTAGCGCAGAAATATATGAAGAGTTTTGAACGCATATACAACGAGCGATTGCGAAATCCGCGCGCCACATTTTCGGCGCAGAACACGGAAAAAACCCTCGACCGGCTTCCGGCCATAAAGTTGGATCACCTTTACCGAATGACAGACCAGACGGGAATCGTCGAGCATGCGGTTTTCGTGGTTCCGAACTATCCGGAAGGTTACACGACCGATGACAACGCTCGCGCCCTGATCGTAGCCATTCTGCTAGAGGAGCTCGGTGCCGGCGCACCAACGGACGCGATCGATCTCGCCTCTCGGTACCTAGCCTTCTTGTGGCTTGCATTTGATCCCACCAGTAAACGGTTCAGAAACTGCCTAAGTTACGAACGCCAGTGGCAGGAGCCAGGGGGGTCGGAAGACAGTCACGGGCGAGCGTTGTGGGGATTGGGGACTGTTCTGGGCAGATCCAAGGACGCGGGATGGAGAGGAGCCGCGGGACGAATGTTTGAACTGGCTGTTCCCGCGGCCATCGAATTTAAGAGTCCTCGCGCATGTGCTTTTGCGTTGCTGGGATTGCAGGAGTATCTCGAGTCGTTTCCCGGGGATCGCGCTGCCCTCAGTGCCTCCGATGTGTTGGCAAATCGATTGTTGAGCTCGTATCGCGCCAACCATTCCGTTGACTGGAGTTGGTTCGAAAATGGCCTCGCGTATTCAAATGCGCGATTGCCGCAGGCTCTCATTCGAGCGGGCATGCGCGCCGCAAATGAAGAGATGGTTTCAGTGGGGCTGGAGGCGCTGGATTGGCTGGTCACGATTCAGCGTTGTGAAGTGAAGGGCCATTTCGTGCCAATCGGATCGGAGGGCTTCTACTCCAAGAAAACGGAAAAGGCCCGTTTCGATCAACAACCGGTCGAAGCCTGTGCGGTCGTCTCGGCCTGCTTGCAGGCGTATCGTGCGACAGGGAAGGGGCGCTGGCGCAAAGAGGCGTGGTCCGCATTTAATTGGTTTTTGGGAGACAACGATCTTCAGATCGCTCTTTACGATCCGACTACGGGCGGTTGTCGAGACGGCCTGCATCCCGACCGAGCAAATGAGAATCAGGGAGCGGAGTCCACGTTGTCCTTTCTGATGGCCCTCCTGGAAATGTGTAAGTTGGAGGAAGCGGACGGAACAGGGAACAAGCTGTGACAAGCAGGGCGTACTTTTTTGTCTGAACAGAACCGGAGAAATCAATTCCATGAGTGCCGTGAAAATCGCTATAGAGGCAGTGATGCAGCAATACGAAACGCTATTTCGGCGGCACGATGCCAATCCAATTTTGACGGGAAAGGATTGGCCCTATTCCATCAACAGCGTCTTTAACGCTGGGGCAACGCTTTTGGCGGATGGTTCCACCCTGCTGCTTTGTCGCGTGGAGGATCGTCGCGGACTCTCGCACCTATGCGTAGCGCGGTCGGTGAATGGGGTTGATGATTGGCAAATCGATCGCGAGCCGACACTTCTTCCCAGTCCCGACCAATATCCTGAGGAGATTTGGGGCATTGAGGATCCACGCATTACCTACGTGCCGGAACTCAAGAAATTTGCGGTGGCGTACACCTCCTATTCTCGAGGTGGGCCGGGAGTATCTTTGGCCCTCACGGAGGATTTTCGGAGCTTCGAAAGAATCGGTGTCGTGATGCCGCCAGACGACAAAGACGCCGCTCTGTTGCCTCGTAGGATCAATGGATTCTGGGCATTGATCCATCGCCCCATGACGCCTCTTGGAGCGCACGTGTGGATCTCTTACTCTCCTGATTTGCGTCACTGGGGAAGTCACAAGCTCATGCTAGAAGCCCGCCGTGGCGCCTGGTGGGATGCAAACAAGATTGGAATGTCGCCGCCGCCGATAGAGACCTCGCGAGGCTGGCTGATGATCTATCACGGCGTGCGAAGGACGCCTTCGAGCTCTATCTACCGGCTCGGACTGGCTCTCTTCGACCTTGCACAGCCGGACAAATGCCTGATTCGCGGGGATTCCTGGATGTTTGCGCCGGAGGCTGAGTACGAGCGTCATGGAGATGTGCAGGACGTGGTATTTCCCTGCGGCTACACCGTGGCAGCGGATGGGGACACTATCAACCTGTATTACGGCGCTGCTGATTCAAGCATTGCTTTGGCGTATGGCAGCATTCGCTCTCTCTTGAGCTGGCTGGACGCCAACGGGCATTCGGAACACAGTGGCGACCGGCGTCACAAATGATTCCCTCCAAGCGCTACGCCACGTCCTAGTTACACGCACTCGCAAGTTTTCACTCAACGCGGATGGTCTCGAAGCCTGAGATCTGAAAAGGGTAGGGGCCAACCTGCAAAGGTAATGCGACCTTTGCAGGTTGGCCCCGTTTCTCTGAAGATTGCCAGCTTACCGAGATGAGAAGAACCCCGGCACGCTAGCGAGCAACTACTTGGCCGAGGCGCGATCCGATTCGTTGTGCGGCGCGCTCTTTTGCAACGTGTTGACCAGATGACGGCCAGTCTCTGGCACGCCCATCGTTTCGCTTCTCACGATGTCCTTTGCCTTGATGGCATGTCCATATACTTGCTCGCTGGCCTCGTCGTCGGGGCGAAGCGTGGAACCCTCGAGGGAGACGCCGGCAAACACACCGCGGGAACGCGAGTAGCTGAGGATCTCGGCTCGCATCGAAGCGTCGGTATTTGCGGAAGCATCACGTCCTTTGGGCCCACCGGCGATGGAAGCATCCGCTCCCAACTTAACCTTACTGCTGAGAATGGATTCCATGCCTCTGTCATTCATCACTAGCAGGATCAGGTCAGTAGCTTCTCCGCCGATTTGAAAGCCTACACTGCCGCCTTCTAGGGCGTACATCGCAGGAGCTCCCCAGGATCCATTGAATTTCTCGCCCTTGCGGCACACCATCGCGCCGCGACCGTAGCTTGCGCCTACGCCAAGAGCAAGCTTCCGAACGGACGGAATCACGATGACACACTCGGCTTTTTCCAATAGATCCGTGGGAATATTGTCCGGAATGTTGAGTACTTCTTGCATGACGACCCCGCAGTTTTCCAGGCGGTCTTGTTCTTTATTTAATTTTCTGGCATACACAACACCTGCTACGAGGGTAAGACATACTGCGCCAACTAAATATCGTTTCATTGCTGACCTCCACGGTCAAAGATTCGTTTGCTGACGTTTGCTTCTGAAACTGCTGGCTGAAGGACATTCAACGCGGTTCAAGTTACGAGAGGGTTATGCGTTACCCGACTCTCAGGCGGGCCATTTTCGTAGTTTCGAGCTAAGAATTCTTTTTCGCTCCAACAACGACAAGGACGATTCCTCCCACGAGTGCGAGTCCGCCGAGTGCGGGTGGAATAGAAACGCGGTCGTGTGCTTCTGCGGTGGCGTGGATAGGGCCGATATCAAGTACTTTTTCTTGATGCGTGTAATTGAAGCCCTGATAGGCGAGGCCCAGCGCGCCCAGAATTACTAAGAGAATTCCAACCCACATGATTGGTTTCATATTGTTTTCGAATCTCCCAGATAACTCATTTTAGCCGGGCTCAAACTGTGAGTCTGTTCACTTGAGCACACCTTTTGCGTTTTATTCCGCTGAGTCTTGCGTTACACCTTCACTGCTGCACAACCTGCTCGCGCAACATCCCGTCAACTTCGCGGGCACGCACAATGAGGCGCTTGGGCGCCGGTCCTACAAAATCAAACGGGAAGCACGTGATGAATGTCAGATCGTGACCGGTTGAGGGTTCCAATATTTGGATATTATTAGGCTCGACGATTGCAATCGACTCCACCAGATACTCGAAGCTGCGCTGTGCAGTTGTGAAGGTAATTTTGTCGCCCAAGCGAATATCGCGGAGCGGGCGAAAAAAAGTGTCGCGGTGCCCGGCCAAAGCAATATTGCCCCATTCCCCGGGCAAAGCCGACTTGGAAATGTGACCTATGGCTCGTCGCAAGTTAGCAGGGGAGTCGCCCTGAACGACGATGGCGTTGAGCCCCAAGCGGGGCACTTGAATTTCGCCAATGACCTCTCCCTCCGCCAATATGTGCGGCTCGGAGAGGCGGCCTGCTTGCTTGAATTTCTTAATTTCCAGCGCCTGATAGACATGCGAATCTGCGAAGACGAAGCCGGCGTAACCCAGGGCGAGAATTCCGAGCGATAGGAAAAAGTAACAAGCTCCACCGAGGATACGCGTTCGCGTTGGCGAGAGTGCTCTGGTTTCTTGAGACAGCAAATTCATCTCGTCCCTGGTCCCGGCGGCTCTGTGGGCTGCTTCTCCGCCGCAGGCGAGTAGCCCAGGCGAGTGCGCACGTGCAACTTGCCGTGATCCGACGCAGCGACCTTCACTTCGATTTTCCGAAAAGAATCGGCGGTGTTCATCTTTCGTGGCACATAGCCGAGGGTGTACTGCTCACGAAGGTCGCGGGCGATTTCTTTAGAGATGTCTGCAACACGCTCCCCTGACTTGGGGAAATAAGCTACCCCACCGGTATCTCTGCAGAGCCGCAAAAGTACTCCCGGATTCTCTTCTTCGCCGAGCGCGCCCAATAGAGCGATGGAATAGATCAAGGCCTGTGATTGGCGCGCTTGGGCCCGCACCTGCGAATAGTTGCGATGGCTGGCGTTATCTCCGCCGTCGCTGATAACAAGCAGCGCCTTTTTTTCCCAGCGGCCGTACTGCAAATGATGGAGTCCTTCGCTCACAGCATCGTAGAGAGCGGTTCGGCCACGCGCGGAGACCGCTGTAAGGGCTTCCGCAAGGTCCTTTGCGTCGTTGGAAAATGCCTTTCCCTTCATGAGTTCAATCGACACGTCGTCATTGAAATCGACGACGAACATTTCATCTTGTGAATTGCTCGAATGCGTGAAGGAAGACACGGCGGTGATGACATCCGGAAGCTTGGAACCCATGCTTCTGCTGTGGTCAACGACGAGCCCCACAGTAACGGGTGTGTCTCCGTCTTCGAATACGGTCAGGTTTTGGAGCTTCCCGTCCTCGTAGACGCGAAAATCCTGCAGCTTGAGACCGGAGACGAATGTTCCGCGTCCGTTAGTCACCTTCACAGGCAGCAGAACGAGGTTGGCTGTAACCGCAAGTTTCGCCTGACGGTCAGCGCTGGTTGAACGCTGCGTAATGAGAAAAGGCGAGGCGGCGGCGATGACGAGAGAAAGCAGAAGGAGCACTGGGGAAAAGCGACCCCTGTTCAGAAGATGCTTACAGGAATTTGAGGTTAAAGTCACAAAAACTTTCTCGTGGCGCAGAACGTGATAGAAACATCACGTCCGCGACACGGAGGGTACTACCTACGTCTACGAACCGAGCGTTAAGAGAAGCTTCAGTCCCAGAGCGACGCCGATAAACGCTGCACCAAGCAGCGTAAACAGCGGCATTAAGCTAGCTGTCTGCGGCAATTGCTCGGCTGACGGATAGGTTTGCGTGACCGGAGTGCTTTCTACGGCTGGAGTGGTCTGTATGACCTTGTCAACTTCCACTTCTTTCTGGTCGGGCGTGACGGCGACGATCGGAATCGTCTTCATCGAGCTGTCGTCAAGCGTGTCGGCGGCAATGGCTGGAACGGCTACCTTCGTTGTCTGCGCCAACTGAATCGCACGGACCTTGGGGTAAACGAATTCCTGCCCGAAGTTATCGCCAGGATAGAACCAAGCCCGAAGAGCTTCCGGAGAATCGCCCGGTCGCTCATTGAACTTCATGACGGTTGCACCGGTCGGTTGCAACCGGTAGTTATTGATGGCCAAGATGGTAGTGATGATCTGGCTGCCGTCCGCGCTAAAGATCTGAACGATGTGACGGTCGGAAGGAGAATCTAATAGTTGAAACGTGTACGTACCGGCGGGAAGAACTTTCCCGGGAACTTCCACAGCTTGACTGAAAGTGACCACGGTTTTCTTGTTCCATGTATCCGCGCGAACGCTGGACAGCACTGTAGCGCTCAACAGGGTGATTGCGAGCAAACAGAATAATGCTTTTACGGTTTTCATCCGAATTTCCTCCCAAGGCTTGTAAGATTTTTCCGATACCTGGTATGTAGGACGAAGCCGAGACGATCAGACGAGAAGTTGCGGAGGCTGCGCGAAAGTCTTTTTGTTTTTTCCTACGTGAACATGTTATTAGCAATCTCTAATGACGTCTGTTCACTTACGCACACATTCGCCTTTTGTTTGGCCTTAGGAAGGGATTGGCTCCCTGTCGATGTTGTAAAACAACAGAGGGCTGTGGCGCCGTTGCGCGGATCGATCAGCGCAGCTTGGCTGGACTGGCCGCGAGAATCGGCGCTGGAGCGCTCAATTTCAATTGATCGAGAGCGGTCAATACACTTTGCCAGCGGACTGAGTCTTTTTTAGTTTCAAGTGGAAGAGACAGGTCAGCATAGAAGTTCAGGACGTTGTCGCGCAGGTCAGGTGACGTGAGATCGAACTTCCGCTCCGCTAACTGCCCCAACAGCTTTGCATACGTTTCATCGGTCAAGGAATATTCGGCTGCCTTGGTTTCTTTGCCGGTGTCAAAATCAGCGTTGGCTAGCTTCAATGAGTCCGTACGAACTTGCTCTAGAAAAATGCGGTATTGGTCCACGGTCGTATTGATGCTCTTGAAGTACAGATCCTCCGTCTGCGCTGTGGGATTGTTGAACGCCAGCGCCTTGAAGGGGCCGATCTTCGGCATGTAGCGCAGGAGTATTGCGAACAGGCGAACCTTGAATCCGTCCTTTTTGTAGTCTTTTCCCCACTCCTTTTCATAGTCGGACCGCGAAAGGCGGTACAGGAATTTGCGTTTTGCGAAGTTGGGCGTCTCCTGCATAATATCTTTCTTGTGGGTGCGCAACGCGATTTTGGTCATCTGCGGAATCAACCGGCTGACGGCGAAGCGGTAGGAACCGACCGCGAGATCCTCATGGGTCAGCACGTCCTTCAATTCCACTCCGTAAACAACAGGAAAGGTGCGCTCCAAGAGAGGTTTGGACACCTGAAATCCGATGAAATCGTGATACTGCTGCGAGGCATAGCGATTTTTTGCTACTTGCACCATGTCGAAGCCGAACTCCGTCTTCAGGTGCGCCGTGTGGTCCTGCGCGTATCGGACGGAGTTGCCGTACTTCGCGCGCAGCTTGGGATACTGGATGGAAACGGCCTGATTGACGGCCGGATGGCCGGCGATATCCGCAGCATAGTGCGCAAGCGCGCCTAGGGCAAAGGCGTACTCGTTTGCGTCCTGGCTCTGCAAGAGCAGCTCGCGAACGAAGTCGCCGCTGCGAACGTAGTGCACCAAATTGCTGAATTCCACGCTGCCAAAGGGGTAGTAGCCGAGGTCCTGGATGACGGCGCCTCCATAGGCGTAGCCGTGCGCCACCTTGAGCTGGTCTTCGGTGAGCGTTGGAAACCGCTTGAGGAGTAGTGGGCTAAGCTGATCGGTCCACACCAAGTCTACGATTTGTTCGTGGGTGAGAACAGAGTAAGCGAGCGAGCCGCTACCGCACATGAGGACGAGCAGAAGGACCGTCGCGCCGCGAATGCCCGCCGAGTGCTGCCTACCGGAAGCCGCAAGTCGAAAAAGCCGCGTCAGAATTCTATTTTTTGAGTTCATAGACAAGCTTCTTCGCTTCCTTCACCCGTTCTTTGTAAAATGAGGGGCTAATAAGCACCTTTTTCTCTCCCGCGCTCAGATGTTCCTTGACGCCGGTCTTCGACAAGAATAGAGAGAGGGCTTTGTAGGTCTTGATTTCTTTCTCGAGAAACTTGACTACACGTCGTTTTGACTCATCCATTGCCAACCTCCGCGAAGGTTCTAAATACGCCCAAGAAGGACGAGAATGACAACAATGAGAAGAGCGAGGCCTACGCCTCCGGTTGGGACATAACCCCACTGGCGGCTATGTGACCACCGCGGCAAAGCACCAAAGAGAGCCAAGATCAAAAAGACCACTAGGATCGTTCCAAGCATTGTTTGCTCCTTCCGAATGGAATTCCGCCGAGAATCTAATCCAAAGCGAAGTTTTGCATTTGCTTCCTAACGCTCCGGTGCAAGCGTAACGGCTTGGTCCAGACTGAATTTGAGGGCCGTTTCCGCGGGAATGATCACCTGCTTGCCCTTGGTGAGCACCTGCGCTCCTGCACCTCCAGCGGCGCCAACGGCAGCTCCGATGGCTGCGCCCTTTCCGTGTCCGACGATTGCGCCAATGATTGTGCCTATTGCGGCTCCGCCCCCGACCATCTCAGCTGTGCGCGTGTTTGCTCCGAGTCCGCTCCTGCCTCGTTGCTTCAGGTCTGTCGTAGTGACGTTGTAACGGCGCCCGTGGACCGTAATCGACTGGATGTCCAGCGTGATCTCGGAGCTGCCCGCAACACCCCCTGAAGACACAGTGCGAATGATGAGTTGAGCCGGAGATCCCTTGGGGACGATCAGTTCGTTGGAA
>DATBYP010000058.1:0-2174 GCA_036513675.1 Candidatus Acidiferrum sp. | reverse complement strand
CGGCGGGAGCGTTTCCTCCCTGCAACGCGCCCGATTGAAAAAGCCGCCGTACCGACTCGGTGGAATAACCGTGCTCGGCGATGACCGCTTCGAGCGAACCTTTCTTGCCGAGTGAAGTGGCGTATTCGGAACGAATCGAGTCGAGATGTTTCTTGTTTTCGTTCTCGGCAGAACGCTTCGTCTCGATGGCCTCACGCAGGCTCGCAATCTCCGCGGTCAGGCCGCTGGCTCGATGCGAAACGCTTTCGAATTCCAAAGCAATCTGGCCGCGTTGTCCGCCGAAAGCTTCCGATTGCGATGAGGCGGTTGCAATCTCGGCCCGCAGACGCTGCTCCTCGCGGCCGATGCCCGCCAGCCGCTCCTGCGACTGCGTGAGCTGATTGCGGAGATCGGAAGCGCCGCCGACTGCCTCCAGAATCGCGACCCGATGCGACTCCTGCTCCTGTTCGAGCATTGCCAGGTTGGTAGCGGCGCAGGCCGTTTCCTGCTGGCTGAGGGCGAGTTCTTGTTGAGCTGCTGCGAGATCCGCCGCCGCGGAGTCGAGCAACTGCTGGTGGCCGTTAAGTTCTTCCTCCAGCGCCGCGAGCCGCTGTTGGGCCTGCGCCAGTTCCGCTTCCGCCGATGCCGTGCGCGCGATCAGTTCCGCGCAGCGCTCTTCGTTGGTTCGGATGCGCGCCTTCCCGCGATCGCCTTCGATTAAGATCTGGTTGAGCCGCTCGCGATTTTGTCGCGTCTCCGTCTCGATGGCGTAGCCGCGCTGCGTGCGCTCCGTGTGCTCGGTCTCCGATTGCTGCACGCCGTCGCTTTGCTGGCGGATTTCCTCTCCCAGTTGATGGATCTGGGAGTCGACCCTCACGCTTTCCTGGTCCATCTGAGCGAACTTGCTGGCGAGCACGATTCGAAGCTTGGCGCGCATCTCGTCGCGCAGCCTGGCATAGCGCTCGGCCTTGCTGGCCTGGCGCTTGAGCGAGTTCATCTGCCGCGTGACTTCTTCGAAAATGTCGTTCACACGATTCAGATTCGTTTTGGCGTCTTCGAGGCGCGCTTCAGCGAGACGCTTCTTCGTCTTGAATTTCGTGATCCCAGCGGCTTCTTCGATGATGGCGCGGCGGTCCGTTGGACGACTGCTCAGAATCTGACCGATGCGTCCCTGCTCGATGAGCGCGTACGACTCCGGTCCTAGACCGGTGCCCATGAACAGTTCCTGAATATCCCGTAAGCGGCACAATTTTCCATTCAGCAGGTATTCGCTATCGCCGCTGCGGAACAAGCGGCGGGTTACTGAAATCTCTCCGGCCTGGCTTTGCTGCTGATTGAACTTGCGCCGCCGAATTTTCAAGACCACCTGCGGACCGGCCACTGCCACTGCGGTATGGACATCCGATGCTTCGGCACTCGGAGCTTCGATTGAGGACTCACCTTCCAGTTCTTCTGTTTTTCCGGGTTGAGCTTCTTCAACCGCGCGCTCGGTTTCGGCGGCGGCGTTGGCGCGGACTTCGGCTTCATCCCAGTTTTCATCGCCGTTGCTTCCCGCCGGAAGGTCGTCTTGAATCTCGATCTCCGTGGGAGCGTTCGTATCCGGCCCGCTATAAATTTCGGGATCGATTAAAGTCAGCGACACTTCCGCCATCCCGGTAGGATTGCGGTCGCGGGTGCCGGAGAAGATCACGTCTTCCATGCGCGAGCCGCGCAGCGACTTGGCCGACTGCTCACCAAGCACCCATGAAATGGCGTCGGCAATGTTCGATTTGCCACAGCCGTTCGGCCCGATAATGGCGGCGATGCCTTCGCCATGGAATTTCAGTTCGGTACGATCACAGAACGACTTGAATCCCAGGATTTGCAGCCTTTTGAGTTTGAGCAATGTGACTCCTTCGTTGGACCGTGGTCCGCGGACTCGGTTGGCGCTGGCTGGAGTGCGCTGCAAGTTGCGGGGAAGCGGGGGTTAACTACCCTGATTCCTCGCGGGTCGCATAATTTGATGCCGTCCCCTAAAACCGGGAACGCCACTCATGCTTTGGACCAACTCTAACGGCGAATACGGGGCTGGGTCAAGTAATAAAACACCACATATAGTGGGCCACACCCACACACCGCCTTTAGTTGCACACACACTACAGCTATACGGGCAAATTGCGGGTGAGGGATAAGAAGGGCAGGAAACCGCGAGAGCA